>JAPOLW010000113.1 GCA_029976905.1 bacterium
AATACGCAGGCGCACCCGCTCGCCCCAGGGTTCCCGCCGGAGCTCTCGAAGGGCCCGACCGCGCTGCACGTGGGTCACCAGCACCAGCTCGCTCGACCCGTCACGCTGCTCGACCAACCGCCAGGCGTCACGCAGTAGACCGAGATTTTGATACCCATCGAGATTCCCCGTGAAGATCGCCCTACGGTTGCGCAGGGTCGCGCGGTGGTTCTCGAAGGGCACGGGATCGATCCCTGGCGGAATGACCGAGATCCGATCCGCATCGACGCCACACCCCTGAAGATGGTCGGCGACGTCGGTGCTCAACGTCACGACCCGGTCGGCCTGGCGGGGAAAGGTCCGGTCGCACCAGCCCCCAAAACGGCGCGCGCTGGCCCGAAGGGCCCGGGGCGCGTAGGTCGGAAGCTCGTCCGCAAAGACGTTATGGCTGTGATAGACCACCGGGGTGCCGCGCATTGCGCGCACGGCCAGCGCCGCGACCAGTCCCTCGTAATTGTGGGCGTGCAGCACCTGTAGCCCCGCGCGATCCACTGCGGCCACCAGCCGTGCGGTGAGGGTGACGTCGACGACGGGCCTCAGGAGACCGGTCCAACCACCGGCCCGCGCCCGCGGCACGGCCGGCTCCACCGGATGCGTGGGATAGACGCGATTGCGAGCCCGCCGATCGAGAGGCGCCACCAGGTGTGCATCCACGCCGGCCCGCACCAGCGCTGCGGCCATCTCGTCGACCAGCACCTGCGATCCCCGGGGCGCCGGGAACGCGCAGGCCGCCACGAGCCCGACGCGCAGCGACGCGTCGCCCCGACTTGATTCCGTATTCGCCACTCGCCTACCGCGCCCCATGTGCCTCTGCCCCCGGGTCATGCCATCCCGATGGCCATCGCGCCAGTAGAAGACCGGGGCGGACGAAGGCCGGGCAGAGCCGGGGCCCCCTGCCCCGCTTGCCGGATTGCGTCGCGGCGGCGGCGGGCCGGGGCGAACCGGGGGACGTCGGACGACCCTGGCCGCACCCACTCGGGACGAGTCCGAACCGAAGGACCCGCGATGCCATCACGAGCTCAGGCGTTCTCGGAGAACCACGCGACGGTGCGCTTCATTCCCTCGTCGAAATCGACCAGCGGCTCGTATTTCAGGAGTTCACGCGCCTTTGAAATATCGGCCAGCGTATGTTTCACGTCGCCCGCCCGGGCCGGCTCGTGCTCCCGCTTGACCGGTTTGCCGAGGCCCTTCTCGACCGCGGCGAGGACATCGAGCAGGCTGTAGCGCTCGTTGCACGCAATGTTGAACGCCTCTCCTGCCACTCCCGGCGCCTTGGCGGCGAGAAGATTCGCGGAGACCACGTTGTCGATGAATGTGAAATCGCGCGACTGCTCGCCGTCGCCGTGCACCTCCGCCGCTTCGTCGGCCAAAGCGGCGGTGATGAACCGGGGAATGACCGCCGCGTACTTCGATTCCGGGTCCTGGCGCGGGCCGAAGACGTTGAAATAACGCATGGACACCGTCTCGAGGTCGTAGAGGCTCGAGTAGATCCGGCAGTAGTACTCGCCCATGATCTTCGAAGCCGCGTAGGGCGAGATCGGCCGTGGCGTCTGCGTCTCCACCTTGGGAAGCGTTGGGTCGTCTCCGTAGACCGACGACGAAGAGGCGTAGACCACGCGTTGCACCCCGGCTTTCTTCGCCGCGATGAGGAGATTGAGGATTCCCGTTACGTTCACGTCATTGTTGGCGCGGGGGTCGTCGATGGAACGCGGCACCGAGCGCAGCGCCGCCTGTTGGTAGACGTAGTCGCACCCAGCGACGGCACGGGCGAGAGCATCCGGATCCCGAAGATCGCCTTCGATCACCTCGACATCGTTCTTGAAGGCCTCGAGATTGCTCCACTTGCCGGTCGAGAAGTCATCGAGGATGCGAACCTTTTCTCCGTTGGCGAGGAGTTGGGCGGCGATATGGGAGCCGATGAAGCCGGCCCCACCGGTAACGAGGTTCATGGAAATTTTTCTCCTGGAATCAAAACAGCGTGTACACGAACGGGGAGGATGCCGTGGAGCGTCCGAAATAAAGCAGAAGAGCCGTGAGAAGTAGGACGCTTACTGCGGGGGTGATCCACCAGATCTTGTGCCGCCACAGGAACTTCAGCAGTCCCTCTTCGTTCTGCGTTTCATCAACTGGCTCGGTCATCACGCCTCCTCTGACGATCTCCTCCCGGAAACGGCGATTGTAAGCGGTCCGCTGAGTCAGGTCGAGCTAGTGGATTGATTTTCCCGAAAGACCGGTCGGTCGGCCTTGGTCCCGCGCTCGCGGAACTCCTCGCGCTTCAGTCCGTAGGACTTCATTTTCCGATGCAAGGTCGCGGCGTCGACCAGAGCGTGCTTGGCACTATGGCTGATGCCTCCCCGGTATTTCCGCAAGATGTGCCCGAGGTAATCCCTTTCGGCCCGTCTCAAGAACTCTTTGAGCGGAATTTCGTAGTCGAAATCCCGACGTCGGGAGTCACCCGGCGCAGGCCGTTGGTCGCCTCCGGGCAAATCGACCTCGCGAATCATCGGGCCATTGGTCTTTAGGATGGATCGCTCGAGGACGTTGCCGAGTTCGCGAACATTCCCTGGCCAGGCGTGCCCCATCAACTGCGCGAGAGCCTTGTTGGACACCCGGTTTATGTCCTTCTCCTTGGCGAGTTGGGAGTTTCGCAGGAACTCGGCCACCAGCAACGGAACGTCCTCGATCCGCTCTCGCAGAGGCGGGATCCGAATCGGAACGACGTTGACGCGGTAGTAGAAGTCCTCACGCATCTGACCGTTGGCCACCAGTGCCTCGAGATCGACGTTGGTGGCGGCGATGACGCGCATGTTGATCTTCAAACGGCGATTGGCGCCCAGACGCTCGATCTCCCGCTCCTCGAGAACCCGTAGAAGCTTGAGCTGCATGTTGAGCGAGATCGACTCGATTTCGTCGAGGAAGAGCGTCCCCCCCGACGAAAGCTCGATCTTTCCGACGCGATCGTGGATGGCGCCGGTGAAGGCGCCCCGCTCGTAGCCGAACAATTCGCTCTCCAGGAGCGTATCGGGAAACGCGGCGCAGTTGATGGGGACGAATTTCCCAGCCTTGCGTTTGCCCTGGTAGTGGATGGCGCGGGCACACAATTCCTTGCCGGTGCCCGATTCGCCCGTGAGCAGCGTCGTCGCGTCGCTGTCGGAGAGCACCTCGATCTGGGTGAAGATCTCGTGCATCCGCGGATTGCGCGACACCATGTTTGCAAACGAGTAGCGGTCGGCCAGCTGGCCGCGTAGGTAGTTGATCTCATCGAGCAAGCGGCGCTTCTCGAGCACCTTTTCCGTCGCGAGAAGAATCTCCTCGTTCTGAAACGGCTTGGTGATGTAGTCCGACGCGCCCTGCTTGATCGCCTCGACCGCGCCTTTGATGCTCGCGTAGCCCGTGATCATGATCACGTCGAGGTCGGGCCAGCGCTCGCGGACTTCCTTCGTCAGGCTGAGCCCATCGGCGCCCGGAATCTTCAAGTCGATGAGAGCGAGCGAGTAAGTCTGCTGCGAGAGGAGATCGAAAGCGTCTGCTGCGGTCGTCGCGCTGTCCACGACGTACTTCTGCGCGCGGAAGAGCTCCTCGAGCTGCCGACAAATGAAGACATCGTCGTCGATGATCAGAATCCGGGTTTCCATTGTCCTCCCGCTCCTACTCCCCCAAAGGCAGGGTGACGATCACGCCCCCCAGCCCACCGTCTGGCTCCCGGGCGGGCCGTACCTCGCCTCCCTGCATCGCGACGGTCTTGCGCGCGATGGCCCACTGCATGATCGGTAATCCAAGCAGCTCGTCGCCGCCCGCCGCCTCGATGAAAAGCGCGAGCCGTCCGTCCTGCGGCTCGACCGTGAACCGACACGTCAGACTCTCACGTCGTGTCCCGCCCAGAATCTCCACCAGAAGACGCAGCGCCAACGAGAACCGCTGCGGATCCAAACGGACCCGGTGACCCGCCGCCTCCGGCGAGAGATCGAGATCGACCCGAACCGCTGGTACCTCCGTCCGCAGAAGCGATTGGGTCGCGGAGGCCACCTCGGCCACGCCCATCTCCACGGGAGAGGCCCGGTCCGGCTCGAAATACCGAAGACCCGTCTCCAACTCTTCCTGGAAGCGCTGCAGGGCGCCGGTCAAAGCTTCGGCATGGCGGACCCGCTCGGCGCTCTCCGGCTCCTCCGCGAGCAGATCTGCCCAGTAAAAGAGCTTATGGAAGTGGTTCCCGACGCAATGGCGGAGATCGCGCACGAACTCTTCGTCGAGCTCGAAGCCTTCGAGGGCCGGGACGTTGGCTCGGGCGCTCATCGATCGCACCGCGCCCGCTGGCATCGCCACCGGCTCCGCAAACCGCGTTGACATCGCTTCTCCCATGGCAATCCCATCGGGTCGGGGAGGCACGCGCTTCCCGGACCGCACTCTTCTGAGTCGGCCGCTTGCGCTAGAGCCATTAGCGTCGGCCCGGTGACGGATTGCGAAATGGCCAGATCGGCGCCGCGCAGCCGGTGCCCGTCCTCCCACTGCCGACCTGAAAAAAACGCCTCAATTCGCTGCATTTTCGCTGACCAGTGGACGGTGCTGCGCGGTGGCGACCGAACGCGAAAGGCGAAGGTCGCGGCCACGCCAATTCTGGCAAACGCGTCAGGTCCAGAGCGATCGAGGGCGGGGGTGCGTCATCCGATGAGTCCGATCATCCACAGCAGCAGGTGAGTGCCCGCGATCACCGACGCGATGCCGATCACCAGGAGCGCCGAAGGGCGCTCCTTGCGCACACCCCGCCGACGCGGAGGTGGATGAAATTCGATACGAACGGCCATGATTCTGGATAGGGTCAAAACTCCGGGACTACCAACCCGGCACACCTACATCTTGCTCATTTGCAAGCCGATGGCAAGGCCGGAATTGGAATCTTGCATTTCCGCAAGACGCGGGCGGTCGTTCCCGCAGCCCGACTTTCATCCGGCGGATCGGGACTCTACACTCCGGCCAGTCGCCAACGGAGAGGATGCCCATGTCATCGAGCAACGAATCAAGAAACGTCCACAGCAGGGTCGTCACAGCCGGCGACAGCCGGGCCCCCAACCGCGCCATGCTGCGGGCCGTTGGTTTCGGAGATGAGGATTTCTCCAAACCAATCATCGGCATCTCGAATAGTCACAGCACGATCACGCCGTGCAACGCCGGCATCCAGATCCTGGCCGACCGGGCCGCCGGAGGCATCCGGTCGGCCGGCGGCATGCCCCAGACCTTCGGAACCATCACGATCAGCGATGGGATCTCGATGGGGACCGAGGGGATGAAATGCTCGCTGGTCAGCCGCGAGGTCATCGCCGACTCGATCGAGACGGTCTGCCGTGGACAAAGTCATGACGGCGTCCTGACCATTGGCGGCTGCGATAAGAACATGCCGGGGGCGATGATTGGAATCGCGCGCCTCAACATCCCGGCGATCTTCGTCTACGGCGGCACGATCCTACCCGGGCACTACGCTGGTGAGGACCTGACGATCGTAAGTGTCTTCGAGGCCGTAGGCGCGCACAGCGAAGGTCGCATGTCCGACCAGGATTTTGCGGAGATCGAGAGGCGTGCCTGTCCAAGCGTCGGATCCTGCGGAGGCATGTACACCGCCAACACCATGTCATCCGCAATCGAAGCGATGGGCATGAGCCTTCCGATGACATCGACGATGGCCGCGCCGGCGCAGGAGAAAGCCGACAGCACCGAAGAGGCCGGGAAGAGGCTCGTCGGACTCGTCGAGGAGCAGCTATTGCCGCGCGACATCATGACGCGTGCAGCTTTCGAGAACGCCATCGCCGTCACGATGGCGCTCGGCGGTTCCACCAACGCCGTCCTCCATCTGCTCGCCATTGCCCACGCCGCCGAGGTCAAGCTCGAACTCGACGACTTCGAACGCATCCGGCGCGAAGTACCCGTCCTGTGTGATCTCAAGCCGAGCGGAAGATACGTCGCCACCGACCTCCAGCGCATCGGAGGCGTTCCCCTCGTCATGAAGATGCTTCTGCGGGCCGGACTCCTTCGTGGTGATTGCCGGACCGTCACCGGCCGCACCATCGCCGAAAACCTCGCCGAGGTCGCCGATGCACCACCGCCCGATCAGGACGTGGTGCGTCCGATGGAACGACCGGTCTACGCGCAGGGACATCTCGCCGTTCTGCGGGGGAACCTGGCCCCCGAGGGCGCCGTCGCGAAGATCTCCGGCCTGGCTCTTCCGAGAATCACGGGTCCGGCGCGCGTCTTCGAGTCCGAGGAATCCTGCTTGGAAGCCATTCTCGCCAACCGCATCCAGGCGGGCGACGTCCTGGTGATCCGATACGAAGGCCCGCGCGGCGGTCCGGGGATGCGCGAGATGCTGGCGCCGACCTCCGCGATCATTGGCAAGGGATTGGGGGACAAGGTCGGCATGGTCACCGATGGTCGTTTTTCCGGAGGCACCTACGGGATGGTCGTCGGCCATGTCTCGCCCGAAGCACAACTCGGCGGTCCTCTCGCCCTGGTGGAGGAAGGCGACTCGATTACGATCGACGCCGACCACAATCTTCTCCAGATCGATGTCGACGACGCGGAACTGGAGCGGCGACGCGGCGCCTGGCAGGCACCGGCGCCGCGCTATACCCGTGGCGTTCTGTCGAAGTACGCGCGGCTCGTATCGAGTAGTTCGCTGGGGGCGGTGACCGACGGTCTCTAGGAAGAGGGATCCTGCCCACGGGTTCGTGGGACCAGAGAGACCACTTTCTTTCCGCGGCCACGCACGCTTCGGGGTTTCTTCGCCGTGTGCCCAGGCTCTTCGTCCCCGCTCGACTCGCCGGAAGGCGATGCGGGTGCGTTCTCTCGTTGGTCGGCGAGCACTCGGACCCGTTGGGCGTGCACCTCGCCGAGCGCCGCGAGACGTTCGATCTCGACGGGGCGCCCGCCCATCGTGAAGGGCGTGCCGTCGATCTGCTCCTGCTCCAGGATCCACGTCACCGCCTGAGGCGGATGCGCGAGGAAGAGCAGATCGCATTCGAACCAGCCGGGGCGTGCATGGCCGCGGACTTCTTCGATGCGCGCGTAGATGGCGGGGGTGCCGTCGAAATGGACCAGTACGACATCGCCGGGTCCGTTGTGCTCTTTTTTCGGCACGGATGTTGGTTCTAACGCAACGCCCTCCTCGTCGCGAATTCCGACGAGGCCGTCCGCGGGCCTCGCCAGAGCTACGGCGTTTGCCGGGGGACGCGAAGAATCCCGCAGACTTCGTCGAAGAGTGCGTTCGTCGTCCCGATCCCCGAACCCGCACGAATCCCCGGATCGCCGTTCCAGCCGACGAAGCGACCACCGGCGGCCTCCAGAATCGGCAGGACGGCGGCAATGTCCCAGGGGTTGAGGAGCGGGTCGAGCATGATTTCGGCGCGGCCCGAAGCGACGAGAGCGTAGCCATAGCAATCTCCCCATCCGCGATAGCGCCCGACGCGACCGAGGAGGCGCTCGAAGTCGGAAAAACGCTCCCCGTACTGATCGGGCTTGATGTCGCTCGAGAGAAGCGTCGCATCGGAGAGGCGCACATCGTCGGCAACGTGGACCACCGATCCGTTGCGATAGGCGGGACCACCGACCGCGGCCGAGTAGGTCTCGGAGAGCGGAGGAAAGCACATGACACCGACGACGCACCTACCCCGGTCTTCGAGACCGAGGAGGACGCCGTAGAGAGGAACCCCACGGATGAAGGACTGGGTTCCGTCGATGGGGTCGATGATCCAACGCCGACGGCTCGATCCGGTCTTCTCCCCGAACTCCTCGCCCAATTGACCGTCCGCGGGGAAGGCCTCGTCGAGGCGTTGGCGGATCAACCGCTCCGCCCCCCGGTCCGCAACCGTGACCGGGCTTTCGTCAGCCTTCCACTCTACGTCGAGAGCAGTCCCGAAATGCTCGAGGGTGAGCCGTCCCGCGCTCTCCGCAATCTCGATCGCAACGTCTAGTTCACGTTCGTACGACATGGACAATGGTCAATCATAGTAGCCGTCGATGAACCATCGCTCACGCGGAGCCGCCCCGGCGAGGTCACGATACAGTCGGTAGATGCCGCCGTCGGAGAGTTGCACGTCGTAGTAGTCGCGTCGGCAGGGCTGCTCATTCCACCACTCCGTCTCGACACGCCAGGGACCACCGGAGACGACCGCTCGCCCCCCCAGCCCCGAGGCCCGCACGTAGGCGATACGCCCCCCCTCCCAGAAGACCTGGGCCCGTCGCGCGGGTCGGAACGAACGCAGAGCAGCCCGTCCGCTACGCACTGGGTCGACGACGTCCCAGGGAAGACCCCCTTCGGAAACCCGATCTGCGGCGCCCCGGGATGGGCCCCCTTCGGAAACCCGATCTGCGGCGCCCCCTTCCGCGCGCCCCGCGGTCCCGGATTCGAACGACGTCAGGGAGAATCCCTCGGGGCGATGGCCGGCAGTCGGCACGGGTCGCCCGACCCGGTCGGTGCCGCAAAGGGCCGCCAGCCGCACGAGGGTGGTCGCGAGCCGTTCCGGAGAGGGCCCCGTAGGCCGAAAGAGATCCAGCTGCGTCGGCCGCGGCCGATCCGCGATCGCCACGGCCCGAAGGCCGACGATCGCCTCGTCAGGCGGCTCGGCCTCGATGGCGTGTCGTGTGAGTACGGCAAGCGCCTTCACGTCTGCCGTCGGAGCGAGAACGCCCACCCGCCGCTCGGCGTGCCCACCACCGGCCAGATCGAGCGATCCCCGAAGACCGCCGCAGGAAAGCCCGTGAACGCCCAGACGCCCCAGCAAGCGATCAAGCAGGCCACGCATCAGGAAAAGCAACGCCTCCAGGGACTCCACCGGATATTCGAGTTCCACTCCCTCGGTGAATTCGGGCTCTGGCGGCGCGGGAAGAAGCGGGCTCGCATCCCCTCCCATTGCGATGTGCCACAAGCGCACCCCCGCTTTCCCCAGACGGGTGCCCACTTCACGCCGGGGCAATCGAGCAAGGTCCCCCACGCGCTCGAATCCCAGCTTTTCGAATTTCGCCCGCACCGCCGGCCAGGTGGCCCGTGCCTCTCCGCAAGCTGGTTCCGGCTCTGCCACCGGTCGAAGAACGGTGAGTGGATGTGGTGCGAGCCAGGCGCGGTCTCCTCCGACCGGAACGAGAAGAACTTCGCCCCGACGGGCGGCCAGTCCCGCGGCAATGCGCGCCGTCGCCTTGCTTCCGGCAATCCCGACTCCGACACCGAGGCCAATGCGTTGCGCACGTGCCGAAAGTGCGGCGGCGATTCCCCCCTCGGAGGAAAAGATCTTCTCGAGCCCCTCGAGATCGAGATAGACGGCGTTGGCTTCGGCCTGTACGCGAGGAGAGATCGAACCAGCGACGTCGAGCAGCGCTTCGCGCGCAGCCAGAACCGCCCGCTCGTCCAGGGGGCGCAGGACGAGATCGGAGTGTCGGACCAGTGCTTGTGCCACCGTCATTCCCGGACGAACCCCCAGGCGGCCGGCCTCGGGGGAGATTTCCTCCAGAATCGAGCGCGGGCCGGGGGTACGCCCTCCCGAGCGTGTCTCGGGACGACAAAGCACCAGAGGACAACCACGGAGCTCGGGCTCCACACGCAGCAACGCCGCGAGGGGCAGACGCGGTACGACGGCACAGGCGAAACGCGGCACGAATCCGCCTCCGTGAACCTCAGCCGAGCCGGAGATGTGCCCGGCGGCTTCGCGCACCGACAGTCCCCCGTCCACGGTGACGGACGACGTCGATGCGCGCCTCGAGTCCTTCGAGAAGAGCCGGCGCGCCTGAAGCGCCCTGCCAGATG
>JAPOLW010000114.1 GCA_029976905.1 bacterium
CCCGCCGCGGCAGCCCAAGTTCCGCGGCGACCGCTCGCGCCGCCCGCGACGACGTCTCCCCTTCCGCGAGCCGATTTCGGAGTCGTTCGTCGAGCGTACGATCGTCGGCCGGTACTGCCGCGTTCGCCTCGTCGGCGCCCGCGATCGCGAGCACGATCTCCCCTCGTAGTCGCGGTGCATCCGCTGCACGATAGCGATCCGCAAGCTCGGTCAGCGTCCCACGGAGGAGCTCCTCGTAGCGCTTCGTCAACTCCCGCCCGATCACCGCCTCGCGTGCGCCAAGAATATCGGCGAGGTCCTGCAGTGCCGACGGAAGGCGACGCGCCGACTCGAAAAGTACGAGCGTGTCCCGCGAGGCCACGTATTCGAGAACGAAGCGCCGCCGCGCGGCCTGCCGCGCCGGAAGGAAACCGAGAAACGAGAACCGGCCCGCCGGTAGTCCGGCGCAGGACAGCAAGGTCATCGGAGCCGACACGCCGGGAATCGGGACGACCGGAACCCCCGCCGCGTGCGCCTCCCGAACCAGACGGAAGCCGGGGTCCGACAACAACGGAGTCCCTGCATCGCTCACCAGCGCGATCGATTCACCGGCGCGCGCGCGTTCGATGAGTTCGGGGGTCCGAGTCGATTCGATGGCGTCGTAGTAGGAAACCAGAGGCTTTGACAAGCCCAGGTGGGTGAGGAGCACCCTCGTGCGACGTGTATCTTCGGCCGCAACGCAGTCCACCTCGGCGAGCACCCGCTCTGCCCTCCGGGTCAGGTCCTCGAGATTTCCGATGGGCGTCGCGACCACGTAGATCGTGCCGACCCCCACCAACCCGCCCCCCTGTGCGGCCGATTACCCGACGAAGAAGCGGGTGGAGCGGTCGGCGAAGTCGAACAAGGGGCCCCAGAAGACGCCGAGAACCAACGTCGCGGCCGTCAGCAGCCCGAGCAGGATGCCGTTGTGCCAATCGACCTCGACGAGCCCTTCCCCCCCGGCCGGCTGCTCGAGAAACATCGTGCGAACGATCTTTGCGTAGTAGAAGAGCGAGATGACGCTGTTGACCACACCGATGAGGGCCAGCGCGTACAGCTCCTGCCGCACGACCGCGGCGAAGAGGTAGAATTTGCCGATGAATCCCGCCAGGGGCGGCAGGCCCGTCAGAGAAAACATGAAAATCGCCATGGCGACGGCCGGGACGGCCCCGCCACGCCACGCCAGGCCGCGGAACCCCGCGAGATCCTCACGACCCGTCGAGTTCGCCACCAACATGACGACGAGGAACGCGCCCAGGTTCATGACGTAGTACACCGTCAGGTAGAAGATCATGGCGCGCACTCCATCGTCGGTGAGGACGACGAAGCCCATCAGAGCATAGCCGGCGTGGGCAATGCCGGAGTAGGCCAGCAGCCGCTTGAGGCTTTTCTGCTGGTTGAGCGCCGCCAGATTCCCATACGTCATGGTGAGCGCCGAGATGGCGAGCAGGAGGTGGTTCCAGTTGACCCCGCCGACCATCTCGTATGCCCCGCCACCGGCCGATTGCGCCAGGGCGGTGAAGAAGAATCGAATCATCAGGGCGAACGCTGCGGTTTTGGAGCCCACGGCCAGGAAGGCCGCCACCGGGATCGGGGCTCCCTGGTAGACGTCCGGCGCCCACATATGAAAGGGAAACGCCGAGACCTTGAAGCCGAGTCCCGCCACCGTGAGGACCAGCGCCACGTAGAGCGGCAGCGCCGCCCCGTCGTCGGCCGCCAGCGCCTGCTGGATCGCGTGGAAGTCCAGGCTTCCCGCGAGCCCATAGATCCAACTCATGCCGTAGATCATCGCGCCCGAGGCGACGCCACCGTAGATCAAATACTTGAGGGAGGCTTCGCCAGCCCGGCGGCTGTGCAAGGAGTAACCCGCCAGGACGTAGGACGTGAGACTCACGAACTCGAGTGACAGGTAGGCCATGAGCAGATTGCCGGCCGACGCCATGAAGGCCATTCCGACCGTCGAGGCCAGGAGAATGGCCCAATACTCACCCTGATTGGTCCTCTGGACCTCACGCGATCCGAGCGACATCCAGATCGCCGCGAAGGCCGTGAGCAAGACCAGCAGCTGGAAATAGAGACCGAATTCGTCCAGCAATACGGAGCGGTTGAAGAGTGTTCCGCTCTCGGCGCTGAGAAGGCGCACGACACCGAAGATCGCGATCGCCACCGCAAGGAGAGCCAGGTCGCCAAGCCACTCTTTCTTCTCGACGAAGAGGTCGACGATGAAGAGCACGACGACCGCGACCGCCAGGAAAAGCGTCGGAAAGCCGTACGACAGGCTTTCGAAATTTCCGAGGACCACGGGCCCGCCCCTTCCCTACCGCGTGCTCGAGAGGACGTCGGCCGCCGAGGCCATCGGCCCGCCCTGCCCCGCCGAAAGCACGACCTCGTTGAGGTGGTTCAAGGAGACGTCGATCAGGCTGAGCACCGGCTTGGGGTAGACGCCGAGAACGATCACGATGATCGCGAGCGGGACCAACATGCCCACTTCGCGCATGTTGATATCGGGCAGGTTCAGGTACTTCTCGTTGGGCTGGCCAAGGTAGATCCGCTGCATCGTCCAGAGCATGTAGCCCGCGGTCAGTACGACCGCCGCCGCTGCGATCAGGGTCAGGACCGGGTAGTAACGCCAGCCACCGAGCAGGACCAGAACCTCCGAAATGAAGGCGGAGAGACCAGGGAGGCCCATGGCGGCGAAGAAGGCCAACGCAGTCCATCCCGTGTAGAACGGCATGATCGCGGCAATGCCGCCGAAACCGTTGATTTCACGATGGTGTGCCCGGTCGTAGATGACACCGACCAGAAGGAAGAGCATCGCGGTGACGGTGCCGTGATTGAACATCTGAAGGACGGCGCCGTCGATTCCCTGCTGGGTGAAGGTCGCCATGCCGAACATGACGTAGCCCATGTGGCTGATCGAGGAGTAGGCGATCAACTTTTTGTAGTCGGTCTGGGCCATGGCACAGAGCGCGCCGTAGATGATGTTGATCACCCCGAGGACCACCAGGAAGTAATAGGCGAACTCGAGGGTTCCGAGCGGCAGGATCGCATAGTTGATCCGGAGGATTCCGTAGGTGCCCATCTTCAGCAGCACGCCCGCCAGGATCACCGAGATCGCCGTCGGCGCCTCCACGTGGGCATCGGGGAGCCAGGTATGGAAGGGGAAAGCCGGGATCTTGATCGCAAAGCCGATGAAGAGCGCGATCCAGGCGAAGCGCTGGAAGTTCGCCGAGTAGGTTGGCGCCCGACGAGCAAGCTCGAGAAGATCGAAGGTGTACGGATCGTTGTAGAAGTACAGCGCCAGCATCGCGATCAGCATCAAGACGCTGCCGACCATCGTGTAGAGGAAGAATTTGATCGCCGCGTACTCGCGCCGCGGCCCCCCCCAGATACCGATGAGGAAATACATGGGCAGCAGCATCACTTCCCAGAAGACGAAGAAGAGGAAGAAGTCGAGCGCGCAGAAGACGCCCATCATCGCGGTGTCGAGGAGAAGAAAGAGCGGGAAGTAGGCCTTCACCGCCTTGTCGATGTTCCAGGATGCGACGATGCAGATCGTCGAAAGCAGAGCGGTGAGCAGCACCATCGTGATCGAGATGCCGTCGACGCCGACGTAGTACTCGATGTTGAACGACGGAATCCACGCCATGCGCTGAACGAACTGCATGTCGGTCGTGGTCCGGTCGAAGGCTCCGTAGAGCTGGACCGCCATCCACAGGGGCGGCACCGTAGCCGCCAGCGCGACGGATTTGATGGCCGTCTCCGCTTTTTTCGGTAACAGCAGAATCAGCGCTGCGCCGATCAGCGGCGTGAAGATCATCCAGGTCAGCATGTTCCCCTCATCCGTTCTCGATTGCCCCTCGCCCTTCAGATCAGCTGCACGAAGAGCACCACCGCTACGCCGATGACGATGACGTAGAGGTAGGAGTAGATGTGTCCCGTTTGCATCGCGCGCACGCGATTTCCGGTCCAGAGTGAGACCGCCCCAATGGCGTTCACGAGTCCGTCGACCACATATTTGTCGAACGCCGCCTCCACGGTCGAGACAAGACGGGTGACCGAGGCGGCGCCATTGACGATTCCGTCGATGACGATGCGATCGAAGTTCGCAAGGAGCGAAGAAAGAGCCAGCGTGCCCCGGACGAACGTCGATTCATACACCTCGTCGACGTAATACTTGTTGTAGACCAGGTTGTACGGCACGCCCGCGAGTACGTCACTGAACCGCTCGGGGGCGATGGCCTTCTTGATGTAGATCAGCCAGGCCAGCAGGATCCCGCCGAGCGCAATCAGAACCGAAGTCCCCATCAAGATGTACTCGAAGGGGTCGTGCGCGACGTTGTGGGCGACGTGCTCGGCATCGGCGACGAGTGCGGACCCCACGCCGTGGCCGGCCCCGTGGGCCGCCGCCGCGGCATGTCCGGCCCCGTGGGCCACCGCGGCGGCATGTTCCCCACCGCCCATGACCGGAGCCAACCAATTGTCGAAGATGTGATGCCCGCCAAGCGCACCGGGTACGTTCAAGAAGCCCGTCAGGACCGCGCCCGTCGCCAGCACGATCAGGGGTAGCGTCATCACGAAGGACGACTCGTGCGGCTCATGGCTTCCATGGCCGTGGTCGTCTCCGTGCCCGTGCCCGTGATCCTCCTCTCCGGCGTGTCCCGGACCGCGATATTCACCGAAGAAGGTGAGAAAGACCTGACGGAACATGTAGAACGCGGTGAAGCCGGCCGCGATGCTCCCGAAGAGCCAGATCAGACCAGAGCCATGCGGGCTCGACCACGCCTTCCACAGGATCTCGTCCTTCGAGAAAAATCCGGCGAAGGGCGGGATGCCCGCGATCGCCAGGGTGGAGAGCAGGAAGGTCCAGTAGGTGATCGGCATGTATTTGCGCAGACCACCCATGTTCCGCATGTCCTGCTCGTGGTGCAGGGCGTGGATGATGCTGCCCGACCCCAGGAAGAGACAGGCCTTGAAGAAGGCGTGCGTGAAGAGGTGGAACACCCCCTGCGCGTAGGCGCCGACTCCCATGGCGATGAACATGAAACCCAGCTGGGAGACGGTCGAGTAGGCCAGAACCTTCTTGATGTCCCATTGCGCGACACCGATGGTCGCGGCCACGAAGGCCGTCGCGGTCCCGATGAAGGCGATCACACCGAGCGTCGTCGGCGCCATGTCGAAGAGAAAGTTCAGACGCGCGATCATGTAGACGCCCGCCGTCACCATCGTCGCGGCGTGGATCAGCGCCGACACCGGCGTCGGACCCGCCATCGCATCGGGCAGCCAGACGTAGAGGGGAATCTGGGCCGACTTGCCGGTCGCGCCGACGAAGAGAGCCAGCGTGATGAAGGTCGCTGCCGCCATCCCAAAAATGGTCTGGCCTTCGAGCAGATGCACGCGATCGACGAGCTCCCGCACGATGAGGGTGCCCTGCCCCGTCTGGTCCAGACACCAGTAGAGACCGAACATCCCGAGAACGAATCCGAAGTCGCCGATCCGGTTGACGATGAATGCCTTGGAGCCGGCGCTCGCGTTGGCCCACTCCTTGTACCAGAAACCGATCAACGCATAGGAGCAGAGGCCGACGCCCTCCCAACCCACGAAGAGCGTGAGCAGGCTGTCGCCCAGCACCAGCGTGAGCATCGCCGCCATGAAGAGATTCAAGTAGGCAAAGAAACGCCAGACGCTCGGCTCGTCGTCCATGTAGCCGGCCGAGTAGACGTGGATCAGACCACCGATCCCGGTCACGACCAGGAGCATCACGCCAGAGAGCGGATCCGCCCACCACGCCAGGTTCAACTTCATGTTGCCGACGTGGATCCACTCCGACATGTCGTCGAGGAGAAACCGATCGTTGGGCTCCATCCCGACCAGCTGCACGAAAGCGGTGACGGCGAGTGCGAAGGAAAGTGCCACAGGAAGACAGGCGATCGCGATGACCGCCCCGCGACCGAGGCGCTTTTGAATGTGGAACCCGAAAAGCCCGTTCACGGTGGCACCGATCAGGGGCAGCAGGATGATCCAGCGCAGATAGTCGACTTCGGTCGGATGTGACACCGGCGGCTCCCCTCAACCCCTGAGCGTGTCCGTCGCCTCGACATCGATCGTTTCGAATTTCCGATAGATGCCGAGCACGATGGCCAGCCCGATCGCCGCCTCCGCGGCTGCCAGCATGATCGCGAAGATCGTAAAGATCTGTCCGTCGTAGCCGCTTCCGCCAAAGCGCGAAAAGGCGATGTAATTGATGTTCGCCGAGTTCAGGATGAGCTCGACGCCCATCAGGACTCCGATCGCGTTGCGTCGCGTAAGAACGGTGAAGAGTCCGCACACGAAGACGAGAACGCTGACGACGAGAAAATGATTGAGGCCGATGTCGAGCATCAGTCGCGAATTTCCTTGCGAGACAGCACGATGGCTCCGACCAGAGCCGTGAGCAGAACGACGGACGCCAACTCGAAGGGCAGCAGGAAGTCGGTAAGGAACGCCTCCCCGATTCCATAGGTGGTCGGCATGGGCTCCCGTGGCGGGACCTGCTTCCACGGTGCCCGGAACAGGGCAATGCCCATCCCGATCGCGATGACGCCGACGATGGCCGCGGCGGGCAGGCGCCCCACAGAGCGGTTCGAGATCTCCACGTCGGCGATCTGGTGGGTCAACATGATGGCGAAGAGGGTCAGGACCAGGATCCCGCCGACGTAGACCAGGATCTGGACGACCGCGAGGAAGTCGGCCGCGAGGAACGCGTACAACCCGGCGGTTCCCAGGAGCGCGCCCATGAGACCAAAGGCCGAGTAGACCACGTTGCGTGACAACGCGACGCCGAGGGCACAGCCCACGGTCAGCCCAGCGATCAAATAAAAGAGTGCGGCGTAGATCACGTCAGCCCACCACGAGAGCCCCGCGCGTCGAACCGCGAGCAGTTCGGCTCGTCATTTCGAATCGCCGGGGGTTGCGAACTCATCCAGATAGCGCAGACCGCGCGTCAACAACGGCGCGACTTCCGGGTCGGTTTCTGGACCCTTGGCCGGCTTGTAGGCGGGGATCGGCGCCTTCACATAACGGCGGATCAAGCTCTCGAGCGAATAATCGGCCCCTTCGAACTCGGGTGTGTGGTGGATGGCGCCGGTCGGGCAGGGTTCCGAACAAAGGCCGCAATACATGCACTTCGCGAGGTCGATGTCGAAGCGCCGGAGAATCATCTCCTTGGTTTTCTTGTTCTTGTCCGCTTCGATCACGATGCAGTCGATGGGGCACGCCCGCTCGCAGGCCAGACAGCCCGTGCAGATCTCCAGATCCACGTCGAGCAACCCGCGGTAGCGGAACGGCAGGGTGTCCTGAATCCGGATGTCGACGCGGTCGGGATATTGGACGGTGTAGGGCTTGCGCACGAAGTGCGAGGCCGTGATCGCCATCCCCTCGAAGATCGTCGAGATCGCGTCCTTGATGTTCTGGAAGTAGCCCATTGCCTCCGGCCTCACGCCAACGGGCTCAGATGCATTTCGGGACGTGCCCGACGCAGGTGGAACCTCACCCGGGAGAAGAAATACAAGACGCCTCCGATGCCAAATGCGAAGAGTGCGAGCCGCATCGGCAGGAATCCGTGGGGGAAGCAGATGAACCAGATCATCGCGCCGAGCAGATTCGCGAACGAGATGGGCGTGAGATATTTCCAGCACAAGGTCATCAGCTGATCGACGCGGACGCGCGGCAGCGTTCCGCGAATCCACATCGCGACGAAGACGATGAAGTAGGACTTCAAGAAGAAGGTCGTGAACTGAAGGAGCCCCAGGAGCACCGCATTTTCGGTGACCGGCGGAATCTGCCAGCCTCCCAGGAACATGGTCGTGCAGAGCGCCCCGATCACGTAGAGGTTGCCCCACTCCACGAGGAAGAAGAGCAGGTTGCGGAGCCCGCTGTATTCGGTGAAGGCCCCCGCGACCAATTCCGACTCGGCCTCCGGCAGGTCGAAGGGCGTCCGGTTCCCCTCCGCCAGGGCCGAGATGAAGAACAAGAAGAACCCGACGAAGAGGAAGGGATTGTCGAAGAGGTACCAATCCCAGGGAGCCCACCCCTGCGCCCGGATGATGGACTGCATGCTGAGGGATCCGGCGAAGATGACCACGGTGATCACCGCGAGCCCTGCTGGAATTTCGTAGCTGATGATCTGCGCGGCCGAGCGGATGCCCCCGAGCAGCGCCCACTTGTTGTTCGAAGCCCACCCGGCCATGAGGACGCCCACCACCACGAGAGCGGTGACCGCCGTGATGTAGAGCAGTCCGACGTTGAGGTCGGCGACGACGAGTCCATCCCCGAACGGGATGACCGCAAAGGTGGCGAAGAAGCCCATCATCGCGAAGTACGGTGCTGCCTTGAAGAGGGGCGCATCCGCCTCTTCGGGGATGATGTCCTCCTTCATGATGTTCTTCACGCCATCGGCGAGCCACTGCACGACGCCCTGCGGTCCGACGCGGTTGGGTCCGATGCGCGATTGGATGCGCGCCCAGACGCGACGCTCGAGCCAGCTGGTGACGCCCGCGACCAACATGATGAAGTTGAGCAGAGCGAAAGCGAAGAAGACGACGACCAGAAGGTAGCCGAGCTCGGTCGGCATCCCCTGGAGGAGGCCGTCGGAGAGGAGGCTGTCGGCGAACGCCTGCATTAGCGGTCTACCTCCGGAGCGACGATGTCGAGGCTCGCGATCACGGCAATGAGATCGGCGATCATGAGTCCGCGACTCAGCTCCTCGACGATCGCCATCGCCGCATAGGAGCCGGTTCGGATGTGGGTACGCGCCGGGAAGGCGGTGCCGTCACTGACGACGAACCAGCCCATGTCGCCGCGGGAACCTTCGACCCGCACGTAGGCCTCCCCCGCCGGCGGCTTGAAGGTACGCGGCACCTTGGCCACGACCGGCCCGTCGGGCAGACCACCGAGAGCCTGACGAAGGATCTTGCAGCTCTCCTTCATCTCCTCCATGCGGACCCAGTAGCGATCCCAGCAATCCCCCACCACGCCCATGCGCCCGTCGCCCACCGGCACCTCGAAGTCGAACTCGGGGTACACCGAGTAGGGCTCGTCCTTGCGGACGTCGTAGTGGACACCGGATCCGCGGAGATTGGGGCCGACGAGGTTGTAGTCGATCGCCATCTCGCGCGACACCGGCGCGACGTTCCCCATGCGCTCGGTGTAGATCTTGTTGAAGGAGATGAGCTCGTTGTACTCGTCGATGAGGGGCTCGAAGGCATCAAGGAAGGCGATCGCACGCCTGGCGAATCCTGGCGGGATGTCCCAGGCACAGCCGCCAATGCGCATGTAGTTGAAGGTGAGCCGGGCGCCGCAAAGCTCTTCGAGGATGTCGTTGATCTTCTCGCGCTCGCGCAGGGCGTGGGTGAACGGCGTGAAGGCCCCGATGTCCATGCCGGTCGCGCCCACGGAGATCAGGTGGCTGGCAATCCGCCCAAACTCGCACGCGATTACGCGGCAGTATTCGCCGCGCCGCGGCACTTCGATTCCGGCGAGCGCCTCGCAGGCCATCGCCCAGCCCTGGTTGCACTGCATTGCCGACACGTAGTCGACCCGGTCGGTGTAGGGCATGAAACCGTGGTAGCCGACCTTCTCCGAGATCTTCTCGATCGAGCGGTGCAGATAACCAATGTCGGGAATCGCCCGCCGCATGATCTCGCCGTCGGCCTTGACGACGAAGCGCAGCACTCC
>JAPOLW010000115.1 GCA_029976905.1 bacterium
CCCCCTCCGTCAGTCCGCCCGGCGTCGTGGCGGCGCGTGGGGGGAAGCGCGGTCGACCGTCGGCGTCGACCAGGATTTCGGTCGCCAATCCACCGACGGTCGTGGGTACGATCCCCGAGGCCGGTGTGGAGAAGGCGACCCCGGGGCTCACGGCCGCCGGCGCGAAGCCGGGAACCGCGAGTAGCGTGCCGTCGAGTTGGTCGAAGGGCCGGATTTCGCCGGACGGCGCCCGCTCCGATTCCACGAAACGCAGCGAACGGCCGATGACGAAGATTCGATTGGCTCGCCGTTCTGCCGGAGCCTCGAAGCCCGCCGCCGCGGCCTGCGCGATCCGCTCTTCGGCGGCGTTGGCACGGCCCAGGCCGTAGGCGCCGTCGCCCTCGATGCCAACGCCACCGACCACGACGCCTCCGCCCGTATCCGGGTCGAAGCCGTAGAGGGGGAGGCCGCCCGGGTCTGCCGACAACCCGAGGGGAAGGCGTTTGGGCCCCGTGCGCGCGCTGCCCTCCCCGAAGCGGGTCGCCAGGTCTCCACAGGGGAGCTGGCTGAACTGCACCCCGAAAAGTGGACCGCCCGGTTGGCCACGCTCTTCGGGGTAGAAGTTCTGCTGCACGATGAGGCTCGCCGTCGTGGTGGTAAAGGCATTCCCCTGGCTGGAGAGATAGGCGCCGGTTCCCGCCTTGCTGATCGCCGCCAGCGCCGCCGGAACCGTCTGGCCCTCGAGTCCCTCGCCCTCGGTGCCGGCGATGGTCGTCGTCGTGGCAGCGCCCCGCATCGCGAAGACGGCGAGCACGTTTCCGACCCGGTCGACGACCGAGACCGTGACCGGCAGTCCGAGGGCCTCCGCGGCGGCGACGGCCTGCGCGATCACGAGTCGCACGTCCCCGGACGAGAGGGAGGCCGGGCCGCATTCTCCCGCGCAGCCGCCAGCGCCGCTCGGGTTGCCGGTCCCGCCGCACGCTTGCGCGAGGAGGAGCGCGAGGACGAGTCCGGTCATCGTGTTCCGGGGACTCCATCGCGATCGCATGCTCACGACTCCGGTCGACCATCGACGACCGCGCCATCGGCGAGCCACGCGCCATGCCCGGCCGCATGGTACCGATGACAGGACACGCACGGCGAGGAGATCCGATCGGCAACGACTTCCTCTCCCACGTGACATCCCCGGCAGGTTTCGATCGAGGGCAGCAGCAAATCGTTCGCCGAATCGGACGTGCGCGCGGCATGACACCCCTCGCACTCCATGGTCCGGTGGGGGTGATGGTCGAAGACGGCAAGCGGTAGCCAACGGTCCTGGGACGTCAGCGGGATCAGCCGCACGGGCGCGACCACCGCCCGGTCGGGCGGTCCGTCGAGGACATGACATTGGGCGCAGGGCCCCTCTTCGGCGAAGGTCAATTCGATCGCGATCCGGCTGCGTTCCCGCGCCCACTCGAGAGCCTCCCGGCGCGCGGCTTCGTCGAGTTTGCGACCGGGACGCCGGATGGTGACGTCGTCGGGAGGGGGGCCCTCGCGCGCGCCCTCCAACGCTCGCGCGGCGTAATATTCGAGGATCTCCGTACGTACCGCCTCGGCAGGCCCATGCGGAACCAGCCGATCGGGATCCTCTTCGGCGAACGCGAGCGAGTGGCAGCCGGCACATTGGCTTTGGAAGTCGACGCGTCCCGCGAGCCCTCCCGATGGCTCCATGTCGTGGCAGTCGGCGCAGCCGAGTTCGACGGGCCCCTCGGGCGAGCGCAGGTCCGCCTGCAAATGAACGTCGTGGGGAAAGTGCAGACCGGACGCGCTCCCGGCGCTGCCCTCGGCCATCCGGTCGAGAGAGACCCGGATCCGCGTCTCTCCCCGGGTGACGGCAGGGCGGAATTCCGGATGTCCCAGGACGAAGTCCGTCACATTGGCGAGACTGGTTTGCGGCCGCAACGAGTCGAGGTTGCCGTGGCACGCGGTACACGTCCGATCGGGGACCCGGTTCAGACCGGCATCACCTTCGTGTTCCCGGTGGCAGTTGGTGCACTCGACCTCGTTGGCTGCTTCGACGTCCGCGTGTGCGAGGGTGGGGTCGGCGATGGGCTCGTGGCACGCCAAACAGCGAGCGTTGGCGACCTGCTCGAAGCCGCGTACGTGACACGCCGTGCAGTCGGTGGCGATCGATTGGTGCGCCCTGGAGATCGTTCCCACGTTCCAGATCTCGCCGACCCAACGCGAGCTGGTCTCACGCCCGATGCCTCGCGCGGTGTCGTCTGATCGTGGTGTCGCCAGGAGCGGCCAGACGAGGAAGAATCCGAGGACGCCGGCGAGCCCGGCGAACGACAAGAAGCGGCGAGATAACAAACCGCCTTCGATTCCGATCTTCGTACGTGCCCGCAGATCCAGCGCGGGCGATCCAGGGCGCTCGACGCGCTCGATCTGCAGGGTCGGAACTCCTTCTTCCGCGAGACTGCGGACGCGGAGTTCGTAGTCGGCGATCGCAATCACATCGCCATCGGCGAGAAGTTTTGCGGTCGTGAGGTGCCCGTTGATCAGGAGAGTGCTCCCGGCGCGCGTTTCGATGCGGCTGCCACCGGCCTGCTCGACGATCGAGCTGTGGTGGAAGGGAACCGAAAGCGCTGGAATGTGCACGTGGCTGTCGGTGCCCCGACCGATCTTCAACTCGGCGCCGTCGAAGAGCTCCTCCCGCTCGGCGCGTGCGCCCGAACGGAGTGTCGTGATGTGAACGAGATGGATCCGCATCCCGAAACTCACATGTAGAGAACGACGACGACGTGGGCGATCAGAGCGCCCAGAGCGGCGACGGCGAGGGGGGCATGGGCGATCAGCCAGACCTGGAGGAGGGCCTGGCTGCGGATCATCTTGCGGACCTGGGTCAGGAGCGCCTGCTTTCGTCCGAGGAAGGTGAGCAGTTCGCCGACCGCCTCCCGTTGTCGGCCGGAAGTCTCGCCCAGGTGCTGCTCGACCGTCTGCAGGGCCTGGAGGGTGCCGTCCTGCGGCGGCGTTGCGCGTAATTGCGCGCGGAGGCCGCCTCCGATGTAGGTCTGGTCGATCGAGGTGGCGACGGCCCGGGCGAAGGTGTCGGGAAGATCACCGACGAGATTACGGCAGTCGGCGTCGAGATCGGAGATCTGCTCGAGGAGGCCTTCGAGTTTTTCGCTCGCGCGATCGCGGGAGAGGCCCGCGGGCACCTGTCGATAGAGCACGGTTCCGAGAATCCCCGTGAGGATGACCAGCACGACGAGGAGATACAGGAGCCCGTGGACATTCCACCGCAGCTGGAAACCGAAGTGCAGGGCGGCGAGCAGGGGCAGCGCCAGTCCGAGGTAGACGTGGGCCGAGAGCCAGCCACGCAGGGGGGCGCGGTGGGCGCCGTAGTTCCGTTTGCGGACGCCGAACCAAAGGAGCCAGACCAGAAGGACGCCACTGAGGATTCCCAGCGTCCAACCGACGACCGTATCCCCGCGTTGCACCCCGTCGGGCGCGTAGAAAACATAGGCGGCGATCGAGGCGAGGCAGAGTGCGATTGCCCATTTGAGGTGCCGATAGCCCTCGTAGGCGAGGAACGATTCGTGTGAGGTGCGACTCATCGGTTACGCATCATGTCGTCGATGTACGCCTTGGGGTTCACGCGCAGAATCGCGCCGGTCGGGCAGGAAAGGACGCACGCAGTCTTCTCGCGGCTGTCTTCGAGCCCCGGAACCCGCTGACAAAGGTCGCACTTCACGGCTTTCTTGGCGACCGAGTCGTCGTGCAACTCGGCTGGCTCTTCTTCTCCGAAGAGCAATCGGGCCAGCACGCCGCGGCGGTTCCGCGGGCTCGCCTGCGCCATCTGGATCACGCCGTACGGGCAGTTCGAGGCGCAATTCCCGCACCCGATGCAATTGTCCATGATGAAGACTTCGCCGTTGGGATGTCGCCGGAGCGCATCGGGGGGGCATTCCGTCATGCACTTCGGGTTCTCGCAGTGGCGGCAGGAGGTCGGGATGTGGATCGATGCGAAGCTCGGTCCCGCCTCGCGGTCGAGGCGGGAAACGCCGTCGTGCGTATGGGCGCACGCTTTCTCGCAGTTGTCGCAGCCGACGCAGAGCGATTCGTCGATCAGGATCATGTCCGTCGCCTCGCCGGCACCCGCGCTCATGAGGAAATTTGCGATGTCTCCCGATGTACCACTGCTGGCGCGCGCGGCGTTTTCGACGAGGCGGCGTGCCTGGAGCGCGGCCAGATGGGCTTCGAGGTCGGGGTGTCGGGCAAGGAAGGCGCCGATCGCGTCGGGAGGAATGCGGATGGCCTCGGTGGCGACGTTCGCCCGCACCGACGCTGAGCGCAGCGCGGACGACGAGAGGGTGGCCATTTCGCCCACGACGTTCCCGGAGGGCAGGTAGGCGAGGATCATCTCGCGTCCGGCGTCCCGGCGCGAGACGGTCACGGACCCCCGTCGGATCAGGATCAGTCCGGTGGAGACATCACCCTCCTCGAAGAGCAATTCGCCCTGCTTGTAGGACTCGACGACGGCAGCGCGGGCGAGTTCGCGGAGCTCACCCACGGGTTTCCCGGGTGCCAGCGAGGTTTGCAGCTTGCGCACCATGAAACCCTCGTCGATGACGCGCTTGACGTCGGCGACGGAGTTCAAGAGTTTGTTCATCGACATCCGCGGCGTCTGAATCAGAACGCAGCCGGGGCCGGCGACGATCGTGGCCGTGCGTCGACGCCCGGAAACCAGACTCATCTCGCCGAAGAAGTCTCCGGCCTTGAGGGAGATGCGTTGCCCTTCGGCGGCCTTCTTGGCCCGAGCGAGATCGGAATCGGCGTCCGCGGCGGGGGCGAGGACCTCGACTGTTCCGTCGAGAATCGAATAGAACTCGTCGCTGAAGTCGTTGCGCTCGAAGATCACCGCGCCCGGTTCGGGCTTCAGGATGCTCGAGTCGACGAGGAACTCGCGCAATTGGATTCTGGTGAGACCATGGAAGAGGGGGAGTGTTTCCTGGATCCGCGCCAGCACCTCGGATACCGAGCCCGGGACGCCCCGGAATTTTTCCTGAAGGATGCTCTCGTCGGCGGGCACCACCGTGTTGCCCAAAATGTGTTCGATGACTTCATAGCCCTGGTTGAGGGCCTGCTTGATGAGGGGGTAGCCGACCAGGGAGCCGATCAAATGGATGCCTGGCACATTCGACTCGTAGGTCTCGGAAATGACCGGAACGGCCGCCCGGTCCTCGCTCGGGAACTTGATTCCGAACTCTTCGAGGAGTTTTCGGGGGGGCAGGGCACCGAGTCTTCCAAGGACCATGTCGGCCTCGAGCCGGACTTCCCCGCGGGGTGTTTCGACGATGGCGGCGCCGGGCTCGAAGCGCTGTACCTGTGAGTCGGTCAGGTGCACGATCGCACCCGACTTGATCCTGCTTTCGACCAGTGCGCGATTTCCCGCCTTGGCACGGTCGAATTCCTGGCGGCGGTTGAGGATGGTGACGTCGTTGTTCTCCGAGAGGGCGACCGCATTCTCGATGCCGGCGTCCCCCGTGCCCACGACGATGATGCGCTTGTCGATGTGGTCGGAAGGGTCGTCGAGTTGGTAGCCGACGTGCGGCAGGTCGTCCCCGGGGACGCCGAAGCGGCGCGGGTTGCCCTGGAGTCCAATCGCGAGAACGATTCGCTCGCCAGAAAGCCGGCTGCCGTCCTTGAGAGTGAGGCGGAAGTCGCCGAGGCCGCCTTCGATGGCGAGCACTTCGTTCCCGGGACCGACACGGATCTGGGTGCCCTCCTCGGCCGTGGTCCGCGTCCAGTTTGCGAGGATGTCCTCGCGTGTGGAGGCGGTGAAGGAGAGCACGACTTCCTCTCGCACGGGCATGTTCACCGGCGTGTCCATGACGTGCTTCCCCTTCTGATAGCGGGCGATCGTCTCGGCGAGTTCGCCGCGCTCGAGCAGGACGTGTGAGAGCCCGCGCCGCGCGGCCTGTGCCCCTGCCGCGAGACCTCCGGGGCCGGCCCCGACGATGATGACCTCGAACCTCGCGTCGTTGCCTGTCATGTCTCTGCTCCAGCCCCACCCCGCGACCATCAGCGGGACCTTGACCGGGGCAGCGGGAGTAGAGCACTTCCCGGCGAGGGAGGAAAGACATCCAGGCAACTCGGAGCTCCCCGTGCCCGGCCTGCGGGAACGCGTTGTGCGCCACTTTGCTCGTCGAGGTTCTTGATCGAGCGTTCGTTCACGACCCATTTCGACGAGAGCAGGGGAACGGGCCCGCCCCGTCGATCTGCGGGGCCGCCGGGTCACCCGGGGCCGTGGTCAGACGCCGGGTCACCCGGGGCCGTGGTCAGACGCCGGGGGGCCGCCGGGTCACCAGGAGCCGGATTTCGGTCATGTCCTCGATCGCGAAGCGGATGCCTTCGCGTCCTAGACCGCTCTCCTTCACCCCGCCGTACGGCATGTGATCGACACGCCAGGAGGGGACGTCTCCGATGACGACGCCGCCGACCTCGAGTTCATCCCAGGCCTTCTGCGCCTTGTAGAGATCGCGCGTGAAGATGCCGGCTTGCAGACCGAAGGCGCTTGCGTTCACCTCGGCGAGCGCCTGGTCGAAGTCCTCGAAGCGCGAAAGGACCGCGACGGGACCGAATGCTTCTCGGCACACGACCTCTTCGTGCGGTGGAACATTTTCGAGGAGCGTCGCTTCGAGCATGGCGCTGTCGCGGCGGCCGCCGCAAAGAAGGGTGCCTCCCGCCGCAACGGCGTCCTCGATCCAGCCGTGCAGGCGGGTCGCCTCCTTTTCCGAGATCATCGGACCGATGAAGGTCTTCTCGTCCAGTGGGTCACCCATCGGGAGCGAGCGGGTCCGGGCCACGAGTGCGTCCCGGAAGCGCTCGTAGAGCGCATCGTGCACGAGAATGCGCTGCACGCCGATGCAACTCTGGCCTGATTGGTAGAAGGCTCCAAACACGATGCGCTCGACGGCATCCCAGACATCCGTGTCCTCGTCGACGATGACGGCCGCGTTGCCACCGAGTTCGAGGACGACCGGTTTCTTGCCCGCGCGTGCCTTCAGGTCCCAGCCGACTGCGGGCGAGCCGGTGAAGGAGAGGAGCTTCAAGCGCTCGTCCGTCGTGAAGAGATCGGCACCATCCCGGCGTGCGGGCAGGATGGAGAAGGCGCCTGCGGGGAGATCGGTCTCGGCGAGCACCTCCCCGATGAGGAGGGCGCCGATCGGCGTCATGCTCGCCGGCTTGAGGACGAAGGGGCACCCGACGGCCAGCGCTGGTGCCACCTTGTGGGCGGCCAGGTTCAACGGGAAGTTGAAGGGCGCAATGAACGAGCAGGCGCCGATTGGGACGCGCTTCCACTGTCCCGTGTAGCCGTCGGCACGCGGGCTGATGTCGAGCGGCATCACTTCGCCGTAGATGCGGACCGATTCCTCGGCGGCGATCCGGAAGGTGTCGATCAATCGCGAAACTTCTCCCCGGGCGTCGCGAATGGGCTTGCCCGCCTCGATGCACAGGGCGTGTGCGAGCTCTTCGGCGCGCTCGGTGAAGCGACGCACGCAATGCATCAACACCTGTTGCCGGGCGTAGGCCGGCATGCGGGCCATCGGACGGGTCGCGGCATCCGCCGCGCCGATGGCGGCGTCGATGGCCTGGGCGTCGGCCATGGCCACCCGGGTCGCGACCTTCCCGGTGTACTTGTTCGTCACCTCGAGGTCCGCGTTCGGCGCCACGGCTTCGTTGGCCAGATAGTAGGGATAGGTCTCCCGCAGCTCCATCAGAGCGTCTCCTCGATGTTGCCCAGGCGTTCGGTGAGGAGCTGGTTCTCCCGGTAGTCGATGGGCACCACGACCAGGCTCGGCCCCGGTGTCGTGAAGGCTTCCTCGAGCGTTCCGGCCAGCGCGGTGCTGTCCTCGACACGATAGCCGTTCCAGCCAAACGCGTGGGCGAGCTGGATCCAGTCGGGGTTGCCGAACGAGAGGTCCGTATGGCGACCGAATTGTGTCTCCTGTTTCCACGCGATCAGGCCGTAGGCGTGATCCTCCCATACGAGGACTACGATATTCGCACCGAGCCTCTTTGCCGTTTCCATCTCCTGGACGTTCATCAGGAATCCGGCGTCGCCGCAGAGGGCGATCGTGCGCCGCTCTGGTTGCACTCGCCAGGCGGCGATGGCCCCCGGAAGGGCGAAGCCCATCGAGCAGAAGCCGTTTGGGATCAGGCAGGTATTGGGCTCGTGGCATTGGAAGTAGCGCGCGATCCACATCTTGTGGGCGCCGACGTCGGACAAGAGAACGTCGTGCGGTCCCAGCACCTGGCGCACGTCCCAGAGGACCTTTTGGGGCCGGATGGTGCCCGTCGTGGCATCGTCCTTGTGTTCCTCGAAGTCGTCGATCATCGCGGCCCGCAGCTTCTCCACGGGACGACGGTCGAATTCGATAGGCTCGGCATCCAGGCGCTGGTTCAACATCCAGAGCGTATGGGCGAGGTCTCCCACGACATCGAGTTCAAACCGGTAGTACTCGTCGATCTCGCCTGGGAGGAAATCGATATGGATGATCTTCTTGTCCCGGGTCGGGTTCCACAGCCGGGGGTGGTACTCGACCATGTCGTATCCCAGGGTGATGACGAGGTCCGAAGACTCGATCGCGTGGGCTGGGAAGTCTTTGGCTTGCAGGCCGATGGTGAACAGGCCGTAGGGGGCGTCCATGTCGACGGCGCCCTTTGCCATGAAGGTGCTGATGACACCGATGCCGGTGCGTTCGGCGAAGATGCGCAGTTGGCGGCTCGCGCGACGTCGAATGGTGCCGTTACCCGCGAGGATGATGGGGCGCCGAGCCGCCCGGATCAATTCGAATGCCTGATCGGCGGCCTTGTCTCCGGGCACCGCGCGGCGGGTAGGGTGCGGCGCCAGTGGAACGGCGGAAGTCTCGTGCTTCGCGACGTCCTCGGGCAACTCCACGTGACAGGCGCCTGGTTTTTCGGTGACGGCGACCTTGAAGGCCTTGCGTACGATCTCAGGGATGTTCGCCGCGTTGATGACCTGCTGGCTCCATTTCGTCACCGGAGTGAACATCGCGACGACATCCATCGCCTGATGACTCTCCTTGTGTTGACGCCCGGTCCCCGCCTGGCCGGTGAGGCAGACCAGTGGTGCGCGGTCCATGTTGGCGTCGGCGACGCCCGTGATGAGGTTGGTCGCGCCTGGACCGAGGGTCCCGAGGCAGACACCGGGTTCTCCGGTCAGACGGCCGTGGACCTCGGCCATGAAGGCCGCGCCCTGTTCGTGGCGGGTGAGGACGAATTCGATCGGAGAGTCTTCGAGCGACATCATGAAATCGGCGTTCTCCTCGCCGGGGACGCCGAAGATGGTCTTGACCCCTTCCTCTTCCAGACACCTCACGAATAGATCCGACGCCTTCATGGAGCCTCCTTGTCGCTCTTGCTGGGTCCGGCACTTGATTGGGCCGGAACGACCGAAGTCTGCATCGACCCGCTGTCACGCTACGCCGCAGATGACAAGAGACTCCGCTCGGGCAGGGAGGGATCGCGTTGCCCGACGGACCGACCCGGGCAGGGAGGGATCGCGTTGCCCGACGGACCGACCCGGGCAGGGAGGGATCGCGTTGCCCGACGGACCGACCCGGGCAGGGAGGGATCGCGTTGCCCGACGGACCGACCCGGGCAGGGAGGGATCGCGTTGCCCGACGGACCGACCCGG
>JAPOLW010000116.1 GCA_029976905.1 bacterium
GCATCGAACGAGGGGTCGCCGACGAGATCACGGATGGTCTGCACTTCGTTGTTGAAGTAACCGACCAAATCGAGACTCATGAGCGCGATCTTCTTTCCTTCGGATTCGATCACGACGCCGCGCACCCAGAGGTCATCGTGAACCCCGGTGGCGGCAAAGTCGTTGTTGAACCCGGCCATGTAGATCGGCGCCGAGTGGTTCTTGTCTAAGACGGGGGTGATCTCCCGGGCACAGGCCGCGGCGCGCAGCGATCCGGGCTCGGGCCCGAGCGTCGTATCCTGGCAGCCTGCCGCAACCCACATGACGACGAAAAGGGCGACTGCCCACGCTCCTCGACTCATTTCCCGTCCTCCGTTTCCGGACCCACGCAAGGGATCCGCGCTCACTATTTCCACAGAAGCGCGCGGAATGCGAAGCCCGGTCGGCCCCGGATCGGCAACCGGAAAGGCAAGGGCCGCCCGGGAAAGCCGCCTTCCCGGGTTCGAACCGTCCGGGCTGCGCCGCCAGGGGCCCCTTCGGTCTGGGTGGGGCGGAAATCCATCCCATCGAAGCGGGTCGCCTTCCCCTCCCGCCGGATTTCGTCTACGCCTCGCAACAGGTCGGACTTCTTTGCACTTGGACTCTTCTGGTTTGGGCTCTCCGTCACAAACGACTGCCACAAAAATCGCCATCGGCGCGTATTTCGCCCTCGTCTTCGGCGTGGCGGCTGGCGTCCTCGCCTATGAGGCCCTGTCCCTGCCCTCGGTGCAGTACCTCGCGCGATCCGCTCAGGGGGAATGGCTCGTTCACCCCGAGACGCCTACCGGGCAACTCGACGCGACCTTCGCCCTACAGGTCGATCTGCCCAGCCCCCCGCCCTCGCTGCCCGTCCGGATCACCGCGATGAGGGAATACCAGCTGCGCGTCAACGGCACCGAGCGACCGCTCGTGAAGCCCGAGAACTGGAAGGTGCCGGTCTCCGAAGATCTTGGCCCCCTTCTGAAGAGCGGCCCGAACGAAATCCGCATCTACGTCGCGAACTGGACGCGCCCCCCGGCGCTTCTCGTCGAGGGACCACCTGAAGTACGCACGGATTCGCGTTGGACGGTCGCACTTCCCGAGAAGCCCGAGGTCGGCGCGGTCGTCGCGCATCGAGACGAGTCGTTTCTGCGCGACAAACCCAATCGGCTCCGGTCTTCGGAGCGGGCCGATCTCTACGAACTCGCCCTTGGGGTCTATTTGGCCTTCATCGCCTTTGCGTTGATCCCCGTCCGCTTCAAACCCTGGCGGAAGCAGGACACCGTCGGCGACGCCGGCACTCCTTCCCGGAGGAAGAAATGGCTCACCGCGGCCGTCTGCACGACGCTCTTCGTGGGCGTCGTCGCTCTCGAGGCCCGCAATGCCTGGGTCTTTCCACCCAAGCGCGGCTTCGATCCGATTCAGCACTTCGAGTACGTCGAATACGTACACGAGCATCGGGAGGTGCCGCTTGCCGACGAGGGGTGGGAGTTTCAGCAACCACCGCTCTACTACGCCCTCGCCGCGCTCGTCTACGAGGCATTCGGAGCCGACGCGGCGCCCGAGCAGGCCCGCAAGGCCGTACAGATGCTCTCGCCGATGTTTTCCGCAGCCGTGCTCGTGCTGGCCTGGATTCTGCTGCGTACGCTCTTCCCCTCGCACCCAAGAATGCAATTCCTCGGGTTTGCCTTCGCCGCGCTTCTACCGGTCCGACTCTACATCAGCCCCGAAATCACCAATGAACTCCTCTCCGCTTTCGTGATCGGCGGCGCGGTCTGGCTGGCCGCCTGGCAGGTACACCGGGGGCGGGCCCGGCTGATCGATGCGCTCGTTCTCGGCATCGTCTGTGGCCTCGGGCTCCTGTCGAAATATACGGCACTCTTCGTGCCGCTGAGCCTGCTCGCGCTGGCCGGCCTCCGTTTTCTCGCCGGGGGCACCCGGTCGGACACACCGCGCGACGCGACCGGGCGGCGCTCGTGGCCCCGTACCCGTCAGATCCTCTGGGCCCTCATGCTCACCGGTACCACCTTCGCGATCTCCGGATGGCTCTACATTCGCAATTACCGGGAATACGGCAATGCCTTCATGGCCGCCTGGGACCCCCGCAGTCGTTTCCGGATCGTGCAGCCACCCGGGTACCGCTCGTCGAATTTCCTCACGTCCTTCGGCGACTTCCTCTGGCAGGACCTGGGCCGGACGAGGCATTCGAGCTTCTGGGACGGCATGTATGGATCGCTGTGGGCGGATACGCATGGGATGTTCCTGAACCAGGGTCTCGCCGACCTGCAGGTCGCGGCGACTCTCTCGCTGTGGCTCGCGATCCTCCCGATGACGGCCGTCGTGCTCGGCTTCGGCATCGCCCTGCACCATCTGATCACGCGCCAATGGGATCATCCGTACTTTGTTCTGGTCATGGCAACGACGTTCATGCTGGCCTCGACCCTCTTGTTCAATCTGGAGCAAGCCTTCTACTCGATGATGAAGGCTCATTGGTCGCTCTGGCTCCTCCCGAGCGCCTCGGTATTCGCGGCGCTCGGCCTCGAGACCATGTGCCAGCAAGCCGGTTGGGGGCGCTGGCTGATCTACGTCGACCTCGTCGCCCTATGGAGCCTCGTGGCCTGGCTCTACTGGTATCGCGGCCCCTGGGTCTGGAACTGAACGTGTCCTCTGTCCGCAACGACCACCGCGGTCAGGCGCCTTCCACGGCGGCCGAACCGACGTCCGCGGAAGCAATGGGATCGGCGGCACGAGCCATCCTTGCTGGCGGTCTGCTCGCCGGCCTGCCAGCGGTATGTGCCGAGGCCGCCTGGATCGCCGCCACCCGGACTCCGCAGTCTGGCTGGACCATGCTTGCCGGGGCAATCTACCTGTACCCCCTCGTCTCTGCCGCTTTCTCGATCGGCTTCCTTCCTCTCACGCTGGTGCCGTCTCTTCGCCGGAAGGTCGGGCGAGCGGCGAACTGGACAGCCTTCTCTTTCGGCGCGACGCTGGCCGCCATCACCGGCGTCGTTCTGCGACATCGGTACGGCCGCGACGTCCTGCACGAGCAGCCGCTCGGCGGGTTCGAGGAAGCCGCCAGTGCCGTCACGGCACTCGTTCTGGCCGTCGCGGGATTTGTTGCGGCGCGATGGCTCCTGGCCCCAAAGCGCCTCCCGGGCCTGATTCGCCTGCGATGGGCGCTTCTCGTCTGGTTTCTGGCGATCCCCGTCCTGCAGCTTCTCGCGCCGCCGTTCTCCTCGCCGACCCCACCAAAAGCGCCGCCCGGCAACCCCGAGCGGACGCCCGAGCGCGCCAACCGGCCCGACATCATCTACCTCATGGTCGATACGCTGCGGGCTGATTTCGTCGGGGCGTACGGCAGCGTGGACACCCGGACACCAGCCATGGACTCTCTCGCCCGCGACGGCATCCTGTTCGAGCAGATGATTTCAGCCGCGCCGTGGACTCGACCGTCGGTTGCCTCGCAGCTTACCTCGTGGCCACCGATGCGCCACGGCGCCCGGCACAAGGCGAGCCATATCGATTCCGGGGCCGTCTCTCTGGCACAGGTCCTGACAAACGGCGGATACGAAACCCTCGGCTTCTTCAACAACGGCCACGTAAGTGCATCCTGGGGGTTCGCGCGTGGCTTCCAGGGATACGAAACGGCTCGACGCGAGTCTCATCTCGGTCCCTTCGCGGGCATGCACCTCAGCATGGTCGGTCGCCAGGTCGTACGCCTCATCGAGAGATCTGGACTCTGGACGGCCGACGGACCCACATACCTGCCCGCGGCCGAACTCTTCACCCGCGCGCGCCGCATCCTCGAGGCTCGACAGGAAGATTCCGCGCCCCTCTTCCTCTTCCTCCACGTCTACGACCCGCACGATCCCTACTTCGAGCACCCGGGAGACGATCGCTTCACACGCGCAGCCAACGAAGATCCGCCGCCCTCGGAGCGGAATCAGATGCGTCGGCTCTACGCGGGCGAAGTCGAGTATCTCGACGAACACCTCGGGCACTTCCTCGAGTGGCTTCGCAAGACCGGACGATACGACGACACCGTCATCGTTCTCGTGGCCGACCACGGGGAGGAGTTCCAGGAGCACGACCACTCCTGGCATGGGCTTTCCCTCTACGAAGAGCAAATCCACGTCCCCTTCCTCCTGAAACCCGCGGGACGCGAGCCCCCGGCCGCTCGCCACGCCGCTCTGGTGAGCAGCCTCGACATCGCGCCGACGCTGGTCTCGCTCGTCGGACTGAACCCGGCCGAGCAGTGGGAGGGGCGCGTCCTCGTCCGGGACGACGAACTCATCGACCCGATGCGGTCCTATGTACTCAGCGAAACCGATCTCGAAAACACGGCTCTGCGCGCCGTCCGCGGCAAGGAGGAGAAGTTGATCCTCTCGTTTGGGAATCATTGGCACGGGTACCCCGAGGTCGAGTATTTCGACCTCGCCGAAGACCCCGGGGAGCAGAACGACCGCACGGCCGAGCGCCCCGACCGCACCGCCCAGCTGCGGAAATGGCTGCAGGCCGAACGGGGCATGAGCCTGGCCGATTAGCACGCGGGCGCGCGGGCTCCTCACGAGAAGACGCAGGAATCGGCGCGCCCCGCCCATCGACCGCCTTCCCATTGCGCACCGTTGGGTATAGGTATCAGTCCCCATGAGTTGGGTCCGGCTCAGGGACACGCCCAGGACGTCGACCCCATGACGGAAATCGCCTTCCACAGCGCCGGTGAGATCGCCGGCGCGATCCGACGCGGTGAAGCCAGCGCCACCGAACTCACCGACCATTTCATCGCACGCATTGAAAAATACGATCCTGATCTGAACGCCGTGGTCGTGCGGGATTTCGATCGAGCCCGGCAGGCCGCCCGTCGGGCGGACGACGCCCTGGCCCGGGGCGAAGCGCACGGAGTGCTGCACGGCGTGCCGATGACGATCAAGGAGTCGTACGACATCGCGGGCCTGCCGACGACCTGGGGCTTCACCGAGTTCAAGGACAACATCGCCACCACCGACTCCTTTTCGGTGCAACGCTACAAGGACGCGGGCGCGATCTTCCTCGGCAAGACCAACGTGCCCGTCGCCCTGGGCGACTTCCAAAGCTACAATCCGATCTACGGAACGACGCGCAACCCCTGGGACGTCGAGCGCACGCCCGGCGGCTCGTCGGGAGGCAGCGCCGCCGCCCTGGCCGCTGGCCTCACCGGGCTCGAGTCCGGCTCGGACATCGGCGGCTCGATCCGGAACCCAGCTCATTTCTGCGGCGTGTACGGACACAAGCCCACCTGGCAGATCGTGCCGCCCCAGGGCCATTGGCTTCCCGGACAACTCGCCAGCCCCGACATCGCCGTCTGCGGACCGCTGGCGCGATGCGCGGACGACCTCGCCCTCGCCCTCGGCGTCGTGAGCGGCCCCCAGCCCCTGCAGGAGGCGGGCTGGGCCTTGCGCCTGCCGGAGCCACGCCACCAACGGCTGGCCGACTTCCGGGTCGCGATCTGGGCCAACGACCCGTCGTCACCGGTTGACGCCGGGATCGAAGCCAGAGCCCTCGAATTGGGCGAATTACTTCGACGCCAGGGAGCGACGGTTTCCGAGACGGCACGGCCGGACGTCGACGTGCCACTGGCCTTCTCGACCTACCTCACCCTCCTGAACGCGATCATGGGTGCGACCCTCCCCTCGCAGGTCCGCCGTCAGGTTGAAACGACCGCGCAGGGACTGGCGGAGAACGACACGTCCCAGGAAGCCGTTTCGACCCGCGCGCTGGTCGCCTCGCACGCGCAGTGGCTGGGAGCCAGCAACCACCGGGAACATCTGCGCTATGCCTGGCGTGATTTCTTTCGTGACTGGGACATCCTTCTCTGTCCCCAGATGGCGACGACGGCCTTCCCGCACGACCATTCGCCCATGGGCGGTCGCACCCTCCCCGTGAACGGCACTCCGCAGCCCTATTTCAACCAACTCTTCTGGTCGGGAATGATCACCGAGGCGTATCTGCCGAGCACCGTCTTCCCGACGGGCCCCTCGCAGGAGGGACTCCCGATCGGGCTGCAGGCCGTCGCAGGGGAGTATCTCGACTACACCACGATCGAGTTCACACGACTCCTGGCCCGCGAGATCGGTGGCTTCGTCGCGCCCGACGGGTACCACGACTGACCGGACCACCGGGGGCTTGCGTGTCCGCCATGCCGGATGCTCTGGTTGGACCGTGATGAAGAACTTCGCTTTCGGGCTGCTCGGACTCCTTCTTCTCGCGGCGTGCGGTGACGATTCGACGTCCCCACCCGCTCCGGAGCCCCTGCCCTGCAATGGCAGCACCTGGCTGTGCGAGCGCACCTTCGACGAGGTCGCCTATCTCACGACGCACAACGCCTATTCCAACGCGGCCGACGGATTCATCGGCCCCAACCAGCGCAACGACGTACCAACGCAACTCGCGCACGGCGCACGCGCCCTGATGCTCGACGTCTACCTCTTCAACGCTCAGGTCGTGCAATATCACGGCCTGCGCGATCTCGGCGTGCGCCCCCTGGCCGCCACCCTGGCCGAGGTGGCCGACTTCCTCGAGTCGAACCCGCGGGAGGTCGTGAGCGTGATCCTCGAGAGCTACGTCGACGGAGAGAAGGTTGCCGCGGAATTCGATGCCGCCGGCCTGAGCCCCCTGGCCCATGCCCAGGAGGCGGGCGAGCCGTGGCCCACCCTGGGCGAGATGATCGTGGAAAACCGCCGACTGGTCGTCTTCACCGACGCCGGCGGCGGAGCGCGGCCCTGGTATCTTTCGGTGTGGGAGCACGCCTTCGAGACCCACTACTCGTTCGCAACCCCCGACGACTTCGATTGCGCGCCCAACCGCGGCGACCCGGACAACCCCTTGTTCATCGTCAACCACTTCCTCACCCAAACTCTGGGCTCTCCCGCTCTCGCCGAACAGGTGAACTTCAACCCTCTGCTCGCCGATCGCGTGGCGACCTGCGCCGAGGAGAACGACGCCTTCCCCAACTTCATCACCGTCGACTTCGAGGACATCGGCGACGCGCATGCGGTCGTCGACCAATGGAACGACCAAAGCGGTACCCCGTGAATCCCAAAGAACCAGACGCAGACGGGCAGCGCCCGGGACTGCAGACCGAGATCCTCGACACCGCGCTGCGCCTCGGAGCCATCGGCCTGCTCGTCGCTGCCTGCTTCTGGATCCTTGCGCCCTTTCTGATGGCCGTCACCTGGGGAGCGATCATCTCGGTCGCCGTGCATCCGATCTTTCGACGACTGACGCCCTGGCTCGGCGGCCGCATGAGCGGCGCCGCCGCGGTCGTCACGGTGCTCCTTTTCGCCCTCCTCCTGGTTCCGTCGGTGCTTCTCGCAGGAAGTCTCTGGGGCGGCGCCCAGATGCTCGCCGGTGAAGCCCAATCCGGCCTACTCCGGGTACCGCCGCCCCCCGATGGCGTCGCGAACTGGCCCATCATCGGTGAGGAACTCCACCAGACGTGGGCGCAAGCGTCGACGAATCTCGAGCGCGTCCTCCAACGCTTCACGCCGCAGATCCGCGAGGTCGCGACGTGGCTGATTTCGACGGCCGCGGGGACCGGCTTCACTCTCGTGCAATTTCTTCTCTCGATTGCGATTGCCGGCGTCCTGCTCGCTCGCAGCGACGCCGCTGCCGAGGCCGCCACACAATTTGCGACCCGACTCGCCGGAGCGGATGGCCCGACGTATGCCGCGATCGCCGCGACGACGATCCAGAGCGTGACCCGCGGCATTCTGGGCGTCGCGCTGATTCAGGCACTTCTGATCGGGATCGGATTCGTCGTCGCAGGCCTACCGGCCGCCGGTCTGCTCACCCTGGTCTGCCTCATCCTCGGCATCATGCAACTTCCGATGGCCCTGATCACCATTCCGGCCGTCCTCTACATCGTCTCGACCGCCGGTACGGCCATGAGTGTCGCCTTCGTCGCCTGGAACATCCTCGTCACGCCCGTCGACAACGTCCTGAAACCGCTCCTGCTCGGCCGCAGCGCACCCGTGCCCACGATGGTGATCTTTCTGGGCTCGCTCGGAGGATTCGTCGCCGCAGGGCTCATCGGACTTTTCGTCGGCGCCGTCGTACTCTCCCTGGGGTTCGTCCTCTACAACGGTTGGCTGGAGGGGGACGCCGCCGGCGATGGACTGGCCCCCACGACTCCCGAGCGATAGAACGAGTCGGGGACGATGGACACGACGGAAACGACGCCGGCCCTACCACCGATCGGCGAGATCTACGAGGAGTACGCACGGCTGCGGGCGGAACACCCGGTCTCGCGCAACGAGGACGGTCTATGGCGGGCGGCACGCTACGAGGACGTCCGTTACATCCTGCGCGCGCCTGGGGACTTTTCGTCGCGCGTCTCACAACGGGCCGAAGAGGACCCCGAGGCCCCGCCTTCGATGCTCTTCAGCGACCCCCCTGGCCATGACCGCCTGCGTGCCCTGGTGAGTCGTGCCTTCACGCCGCGGCGTATCGCCGAGCAGCAGGTGCAGATCGAAGCCCGCTGCGAGGAGCTGATGCGAGACCTGATCGGCTCGGAGCGGGCCGATCTCGTCGGATCTCTGGCCGCACCCCTTCCGGTCGGCGTGATCGCGACCATGTTGGGCGTCGAAGACGGCGACTTCGCGGAGTTCAAGCGCTGGTCGGACGCCATTTTCTCCAACATCGGCGAAATCCTGCTCGGCACGCCGAGCGAGGAGGCGGTGGCCGCCAACGAAGAGATGAGCGCCTATTTCCAGACGCGCATCGATGAGCTTCGCCGTGTGCCGCGCAGCCACCTGCTCTCCGACCTGGTCCACGTGGAGACCGAGGAGGGCCGCCTGACCGACGCCGAGTTGCTCATGTTCTGCCGGCTGCTTCTCATTGCGGGCAACGAGACCACGACGAGCCTCATCGTCGGAGCCACCCGGGTCTTCCACGAAATCCCAGAGCTGTTCGCGCAACTACAACGCGAGCCGGATCGCATTGCAGCCTTCGTCGAGGAGACCCTGCGCTTCCATTCGCCCTTCAAGGCAACCCTCCGGCGCGTGACCCGCGACCTCGAACTCGGCGGCCAGAAGATTGCGGCCGGTGAACTGGTCCTGCCGCTCATTGCCTCTGCCAACCGGGACGAGCGTATCTTTACACGGCCGGACGAGTTCGACCCTGATCGCGACCCCAACCCGCACCTCGCCTTTGGACTCGGAATCCACGTCTGCCTGGGCGCGCCCCTCGCCCGCATGGAAGGACGCATCGCGGTCGCCGCCCTCCTCCGCCACCTCGACGGCATCCGTCTCGTGGAGCCGGACAGCCCCGAACTCGACGGCTTCGGCGCGCCCCTGTCGGTTCCCGTTCACCTCGACCGACGCGGGTAGAGGCGGCCGCCGCTCCTCCGGGCGCTGATCAGGCCGCCGCCGGCCCAAGCGGAGGCGAGGCCTGCCCGCCTCTCAGTCACCACTCCAGGCAAACCCCAGGCGCGGCGGACGTCCCGGCGGGGTCGGTGGCAGATCACCCGGCGCGCGAGGCCAGACGATCGGAGAGACGTCGCCACGAATCACCTCTCCCACCCCGATCCCCTGTCGATCAGGCACCAGATGAGGGAACGCACTTCGGCGAATGCATCCATCGGCGAAATAGATGATGCAATAGAC
>JAPOLW010000117.1 GCA_029976905.1 bacterium
GCGGCGACGGCATCCTCCAGTCGCCGGAGTCCTGTGACGACGGGAATACGAACAACGCCGACAACTGTCGGAACAACTGTACGTTCTGCGGGGACGGCATCGTGCAGGTCGGTGAAGACTGCGATGATGGCAATAACAACAACGCCGACGCGTGCAGCAACGACTGCACGACGGGGCAAACCGGCGTCTGCGGGAACGGCGTCGTCGACCCCGGTGAGTTCTGCGACGACGGCGATCTCAACAACAACAATGGGTGTCGCAACGACTGCACCGCTTGCGGAGATGGCGTACTTCAATCGGGTGAGTCCTGTGACGACGGGAATACGAACGACGCCGACTCCTGTCGAAACAACTGTACCTTCTGCGGAGACGGCATCCTCCAGGCCGGTGAAAGTTGCGAGCCGCCGGGAGGTCTAGCCGGCCCGATCCCGAGCGTCTGCCGCGCGGTATGCAACTACTGCGGTGACGGGGTCGTCCAGACCCAATTCGGGGAGAACTGTGACGACCGCAACGCAGTCGATGACGATGCATGCAACAACCTCTGCCTGCCCAGCGTCGTCGTGCAATGTGGCAACGGCGTGGTCGACCCCGGCGAGTACTGCGATGACGGGAACAGCAACAACAACGATGGTTGCCGCAACGACTGCACGGCATGCGGCGACGGCCGCCTCCAGCCAGGTGAGCAGTGCGACGACGGGAATTCCGTCGATGACGACAACTGCTCGAACCAATGCGAGCTGCCGTTCTGTGGCGACGGTAAGCTGGATCCTGGCGAGCAATGCGACGACGGCAACGACAACGACGACGACGGGTGCCGGAACGACTGCACCCTCTGCGGCGATGGAATCGTCCAGTCGACGGAACAGTGTGACGACGGGAACAACGACAACGGAGACAGCTGCTACAACGACTGCACGTCGCCTTTCTGTGGCGACGGAATCGTCAACGAAGGCGAATCCTGCGACGACGGCAATGAAGTGAATTCCGACTCCTGTCGCAACGACTGCAGCTTCTGCGGCGATGGCGTCAAGCAATCCAGCGAGAATTGCGACGACGGCAATTCCGACAATACCGACTCCTGCCGCAACGACTGCACCTTGTGTGGTGACGGCGAGGTTCAGACCCAATACGGGGAGACCTGTGACGACGGGAACGACAATGACTTCGACAGCTGCACCAATATCTGTCTGCCGCCGGCCATTCCGCCGAACCCGATCCCGCCGGAGAGGTATCGCAAGCATCCCTGGGGCAAGAAGAGTGGCCTGATCGGAGACCTGCCGGTCCGTGGCCAGGGTGTCCCGAGCATGCGGTTGCCGCTGCCCCGGAATGGGCGCTAGGCCGTAGACCGCTGGCACGGGGGGCTCTGGTTCGCCCCGTCCAGGATGGCTCCGTCGGAAGGGGCGCCGGGAAGCCGGCGCCCCTTCTGCGTTTGGGGCCAGGCGCGTGGGCGCCCAACGGGATCAGGGCGGCCCCGGCTCCTTGAGCGCGCGTGCCTCGCTGAGGCGTTCGAAGAAGCGCACCAGTCCGACGTTCTCCCGGCCGGCGGGGTCGGTGAGAGCGCCGAGCGCGGTGTCGGAGGCGGCCGGTCCCAGTCCCCAGAAGGTATCGGCGGAGCGGGCCGCCTGCAGCGGGATGGCCGGCCGATCGGTCGTGATCAAGGACGCCCCGGCGGCGAGGGCGCGTGCGCCGGCGTCGCCGCGAACGAAACGCGAGGCGAGCGCCTGCAGATCCTCGAGGCCGAGGGCGACCAGCTCGGCCGCCACGTAGGCGTCTTGGCGGAGCGCCTCGAAGCGGCCCGGCCGGGGGCGGTGGGCAACGTCGCTTCCCTCGAGGATCCAGGTCGATCCACGTGGCCCTTCCCACAGCGTGAGGTTCGCGAAGACCGCGGCCATGGTGGCGACGACGGCGCGGATCTCGGCCAGGGAGGTTCGGCCGACGTTCAGGCGGAGACCGACGATGCCTCCGGGTGCGAGACGGCGACGCGCGAGTTGAAGGCGCTCGAGGGTCGGGAGCCCTGCGCCGTCGGCAGACTCCAGGTGATCTGCCGAAAGAAGGATGACGTCCCAGGACTCCGTGGACGTGGCGAGCCGGCTCCAGGGCTCGGCTGCGATGAGCACGAGGCGCGTGTCCGAGAGTACGTCGAGGTTCGACTCGTCGAAGAAACGCGCGGTTTGTTGCGCGGCGCCGGAGTGGTCGAGGACGTCGAGACGCTCGATGGGGTGCGTGAGGATCGAGGACGCCTCATTGCCCGCACCGAAGCCGACCAACAGAACGCGGCGCGGTTGCGGGTGCAGGAGTAGGGGGATCTGGGCGACGACGCGGTCGCCGACGTCGGTACCGACCGAGCCGACTGCGCGGCCGTCGTCCCGTCGGACGATGCGGCCCTGCTCGGGGTCGTCGGTCACCAGCGTCGTTCCGCCGCGATGCTCCGCGAAGTAGAGAAGGGCTCCGTAGCGTTCTTCGAAGACCGTGCGCCGCACGGCGTCCCCCATCCCGCGCAGGAGGGGCGGCGTCGCGACCAGGAGGATCGAAAACCCGAGCGCGGCCGCTCCCAGGCCGGTGCGCACACGACGTATCTGTCCCCCGAGCGCCACGCCCAGCGGAATCGCAACCGGAAGCAGAAGGGCCGCGCCCACCGCGAAGACGAGTCCGACGGCGCGTGGCCACGAGCCCAGCCCGCCTGCGCGGCGGGCGGCTCCGGGAAGAATCCAGGCCAGCTCGCCGTAGGCGGCCGTCACCGCGATCATCGCGAGAAGTGCCATGGTGATGGCGCGGGCGGGCGGCCCGGGTTTCGATTCGCCCCGTGCGCCCCCGAGGGCCAGACCGACGAGAAGGGTTGCGAGGCAGACCGTCTCGGTGGTCACCGAAGCTCCCGCGTAGGGGCCGACCCAGCGAGCGGCGAGGGTGGTCCAGAGGCCGAGCAGACCCCCCGCGGTCAGAGCCGACCACGGGGCGCCGCGGGCCGGACCGCGGACCGGGGCTTGGTCGCGAGCGGCGGAGGCGAGCACGGCGAGGCCGACGGCGACGCCCAGCGCGACCGCGGTGGCACTCGTCAGGCCGAGTCCGAGTTGGTCGACGCCAGGACCGTCTGCGAGGAGCGCGCCTGCCGCGGCGCCGAGGAGGGGCGGCGCCACGGAGACTCGCGGCGCAGCGGCGCTTGCTCCGAGCGCGGCGGCGGCGACCGTCACGAGAAGGGGGGCGAGGGGGCCGACCGACGAGAGCGTTGCGCTCGCGCCCGCGCACAGGCCCATGGCCAGAAGTTGGCGTCGGGCGAAGCCCGCGCGGTCGCAAGGGCTCGCCCACAGGGCCCCGGCGGCGAACCCCATGCCGGCGGCGGCAGCCAGGTCCAGGCCTGGAACGCCGCTGGTGGCGGGGGAGAGGGCCAGCCAGTGCAGGGTGGCCCGGGCCCATGCCAGGGCGCCGAGTCCCCAGGCGAAGGCGAGGCCGGCGGCCAGAACCCGCGAGGCAAGCGGCATCGCGCGAGTGTACGAGCCAGTGCCGCAGTGGTCCAGAACCGGGTTCCGGGCGGCGGATAGCGCAAGCGACGGCCGGGCGCATCGTTGCCCGGTGCGGACTTCCGGGGTAGCTGGAGAATCGCCGCACGGGAGGCGGCGCGGGCGTCTGGAATCCATGGAAGCGTTGAGGGATCTACGGGTCGTCGAGATCGGCGGCGACATCGCGTGCGCGTACGCGACCAAGCTGCTCGCCGATCTGGGCGCGGACGTCGTGAAGATCGAGCCTCCGGGCGGTGACCCCCTGCGCCGGTGGGGGCCGTTCGAAGGGGGCCGCCCGGATCCGGAGCGCAGCGGATTGTTCCGTTACCTCCATGCCAACAAGCGCAGCATCGTGCTCGACCTCGACGAGGAGCCCGATCGCGACAAGGCCCGGGCTCTCGTGTCGGGAGCCGACCTCCTGGTCGAGAGCGGTCCCGCTGGAGACCTCGAGCGGCGCGGTCTCGGCCCAGCGGAGCTGCGCGCCGCTGGGCTCCGGCTCGCAATCGTGCGCATCTCGCCCTTCGGCCAGAGTGGTCCCTATTGCGATCTCGAGGCAACCGATCTGGTGGTGCAGGCCGCAGGAGGTTGGGTCTCGGCCCACGGCCTTCCGGGCTCTCCCGCCGTGCGCGTCGGTGGGCGGATTCCGGAGTATCTGGCGGGTTCCTTCGCGGCCACGGCGGCCCTGACCGCGACCCGGGCCGCGCGCGATCGTGCCGATGTCGTTTCCGTCGACGTGTCGATCATGGAATGCCTGGTCGGAACGCTTCCGTACCCGATGCTCTGGGCGGAGACCCTCGCGCGCATGGGCATGCCGCCGCCGCAGAAGCGCCGCACGCCTCTTCCGGGCGTGCTGCGATGCAAGGACGGATGGGTGGGGGTCAACGTGCTCACCGCCCAACAATGGACCGATACCTGCAATCTCTTCGAGGTGCCCGGGTTTGCCGATCAGCAGAAGGACATCCAATCGGATCTTCCCATCGCCGGGGATTTCTTTGCCGCGATCCAGCCCTGGCTCGACGCCCACACCGCCGATGAGATCGTGACGCTTGGACAGGCGTTCCGCATCCCTACGGTGTGGATCGGTACGGGGGACACACTGGAGCGATTCGCCCAGTTTCGCGAGCGACCCTTCTACATCGACGAACCCGACGGCTCGTGGCGACGCCCCGGATTTCCCTATCGCCTGGGACGGACGCCGGCCCGGGTGCGATCCCGGGCCCCCCGGCTCGGCGAGCACACGGAATCACTCGCGCGGCCGTGGGGGGAGCGCGAGCGTCCGGAATCGACGGTACGGACGGCGCGACCGCACGGTCGTTCCGACGTCCCGGGCCTTCCCTTCCGTGATCTGCGCATTCTCGATCTGGGGACGTTCTGGGCCGGTCCCTACGTGGGGATGTACTTCGCCACCCACGGAGCCGACGTCATCAAGGTGGAATCGGTGCAGCGACCCGACGGGTTCCGCTTCAGCCAGACCTACCCGCAGCTGGGGGACGACTATTACGAGCACAGCACGACCTATCAGGGATCGAATCACGGCAAGCGGGATCTGACACTCGACCTGCGCGATGAAGAAGCGCGCGCGCTGCTCTTGCGCCTGGTCGCCGACGCGGACGTGGTGATCGAGAATTTTTCTCCGCGGGTCATGGAAAACTTCGGTCTGACCTACGAGACGCTCGCCGCGGCGAAGCCCGACCTCATCCTGGTGCGCATGCCCGGCTTCGGTCTGGAAGGACCGTGGCGGGATTATGTTGGGTGGGCGACGGTGATCGAGCAGGCCAGCGGGATGACCTGGGTCACCGGCCATCCCGACGGCCCGCCGCTCAACCCGGGGGGCTTCATCGATTGCGGTGTTTCCATGCACGTCGGGGTCGCCGTCCAGGCGGCGCTCACGCATCGGGATCGGACCGGGGAGGGGCAGCAGATCGAGGTGGCGCAGCTCGAGACCGGCGCCTGCTTCACGCCGGAGCAGGTGATCGAGCATACGATGAACGCACACGTCCTTGGCCGTCTCGGAAATCGCGATCGCGACATGGCTCCCCAGGGCGCCTATCCGACGGCGGACGATTCCTGGGTCGCCCTATCGGTCCGCGACGACGCGGACTGGGCGGCGCTCGTCGAGATTCTCGGCCGCCCGCCGTGGGCGCTCGCACCCGGATTGGACTCGCTCGAGGGGCGGCGACGGGAACACGACGCTCTCGACCGGCATCTCGAAACCTGGACCCGGACGCGCCCGGCCGCCGAGGTCGTCGCTTTGTTGCGGGAGCGGCGGATCCCCGTCGCCGAGCCCCTGGTCGCGACGCGGATGTACGGGGAGCCTCAGTTGGAAGCGCGCGGCTACTACCAGACGTTGCGCCATCCCCGTTCCGGCGAGCGTCGCTATCCGGTCTGGCCGATCCGGTTCTCCTACGGACCCGAGCCGGCCTTTGCGAGCGTCGCGCCGACGCTGGGGCAGCACAACGCCGAGATCCTCGGGGACGAGCTGGGGCTCGGGGAAAAAGACCTTGAGCGGCTACGGGACGCCTCTATCATCGGGGATAAAATGGCTGATTGAACGCCCTAAAAACGTTCGCTTTAACCAAGGTACGGAGTCCCATGTACGTCGATTACACCCCAGAACAGCAAGACCTGCGCAACAAGATCCGTGATTACTTCACGGGCCTGATGACGGAAGAGACCCGCGAGAGTCTCAGCCACGAAGTCGGTGGCGAAGCCTATAAGGCCGTCATCCGGCAGATCGGAAAGGACGGCTGGCTCGGCGTCGGTTGGCCCAAGGAGTGGGGCGGCCAGGGCTTCACGGGCATCGAGCAGCTCATCTTCCTCGACGAGGCACGCCGCGCGGGCGCGCCGCTCCCCTTCGTGACGCTCAATACGGTCGGACCGGCCCTCATGCGTCACGGTACCGAGGAGCAGAAGAAGGAGTTCCTGCCCCTGATCCTTGGCGGCGAGGTGCACTTCGCGATCGGCTACTCCGAGCCGGGTGCGGGCACCGATCTGGCCGCGCTCTCGACGCGTGCCGAGCGCATGGGAGATGAGTACCTCGTCAACGGGACCAAGATGTACACGAGCGGCGCCAACGACGCCGACTACATCTGGCTCGCCGTTCGCACCGATCCCGAGGCGAAGAAGCACAAGGGGATCTCGATCCTGATCACGCCCACCGATCAGGAGGGTTTTCGGGTCGCGCCGATCTTCACCGTCGGAGATGGTCGGACGAACATGACCTACTACGACGACGTGCGGGTCCCGGTGACCAATCGCGTCGGCGGGGAAAACGAAGGTTGGCAGCTCATCACCACGCAGCTCAACTACGAACGCATCGGCCTCGGCGTCTGGGGTTGCATCGCCCAGCGTCTGGTCGACGATACGATCCGTTTCGCTCGTGAGACCGTCTCCGACGACGGCAGGACCCTGCTCGAACAGGGCTGGGTCCAGAGCGCCCTTGCCGAAGCCTACGCGCGTACCGAGGCCGCCAAGGTGATGAACTGGCGCATGGCCTGGGAACTCGAAGGGGGGCGCCTCGACCCGGCGCGCGCTTCCTCGGTCAAGGTCTTTGGCACCGAAGAGCTGATCGAAATCTACCGCCTCCTGCTCGATGTCCTTGGCGCACCGGGGCTGCTCAAGTCCGGGTCGCCAGGCGCGGTCTTGCGCGGCGAGATCGAGATGCAGTATCGGGCCTGCCAGATCAATACGTTCGGCGGTGGCGTGAACGAGATCCAACGCCAGATCGTCGCGATGATGGGGCTCGGCCTGCCAAGGCGGTGAGTTCGAAGGGAGCAGCTCTGGGGTGACCGAAGACGAGAAGGAGTCTTTCTACGCACGATTGAAGGAATTCGAAGGACGTCGGGTCGGGGAGCCCTTTGTGGCGCGCGACCCGGTGAACGTCCCGATGATCCGGCATTGGTGCGATGCCATGGGGGACGGCAATCCGGTCTACACCGACCCGGACGCCGCCGCCGGTTCCGTCTTCGGGGGGCCGGTCTCCCCGCCCTCGATGCTGCAGGCCTGGACCATGCGCGGCCTCGCCGCGCCGCCGCCTTCCGGTTCCAATGCGCAGGCCGAACTCTGGGAGGTCTTCGCCGAGCAGGGATTCACGTCGGTCGTGGCCGTCAACTGCGACCAGGAGTACATGCGCTATCTGCGCCCCGGGGACCACCTGACGCACGAGATCGTCATCGACAGCATCTCGCCCGAGAAGGAAACCGGGCTCGGGACCGGGCATTTCATCAACCAGCTCTACACCTTCCGAGACCAGGGGGGTGAGACGGTCGGCACCATGACCTTCCGTCTCTTCAAATTCCGACCCCGTCCGAAGAAGGCCGCCGCGAAGCCGGCGGAGGGCGCCGGGGCAAAGGAGCGGCGCCCGCGGCCGCGCCCGAGCATGACTCGCGATACGGAGCACTTCTGGAAGGGACTCGAGGAAGGGAAACTCCTCGTGCAACGCTGCGGCTCCTGTGAGACGCTGCGCCATCCACCCGAGCCGATGTGTCCGCATTGCAACTCTCTGGACTGGGATACGGTCGAGTCGGCGGGCCGGGGCGTCGTCTACAGCTTCGTCGCGGTCCACCACCCGCCGCTTCCGGCATTCGACCAGCCCAATCCGGTTGCCTTGATCGAACTGGATGAAGGCGTTCGCATCGTCTCCAACGTCATCGGTGTGGCCAAGGAAGACATCGAGATCGGCATGCGGGTGCAGGCCGAGTTCGTTCCGATGGATCCAGAGCTCACCTTGCACCAATTCCGACCCGTGAAGGATTGAGCCGATGGATTTCTCCTTGAGCGAAGACCAGAAGGCCATTGCCGAACTCGCGCGGCAGATCATTTCGAGCCGTGCGACCGACGAACGCATCAAGGCCCTGGCCGAGGATCCGCAGTGGTACGACGAGGACCTCTGGGGCGAACTCGCCAAGGCGAGCCTCCTGGGCCTCGCCTTCGACGAGGAGTTCGGCGGCAGTGGGTTTGGCATGCTCGAGATCGCCGGCCTCTTCGAGGAAGCGGGACGGTGCATCGCGCCTTTGCCGCTGCTCCCCTCGATCGTCCTGGGGGGCCTCGCGGTCCACGAATTCGGCTCCGACGAGCAGAAGAAGTCTCTTCTCCCGGCGCTGGCCCGGGGAGAACTCTTTCTCACCGCCGGACTCGCCGAACTCGGACATGTCGATCCGGCCCGTCCGGCGACGACGGCGATCCGCGCAGGGCAGGACTGGGTCCTGCAGGGGCGAAAGGTCTGCGTCTCGGACGCCAACCGCGCGGCGCGCATTCTCGTTCCTGCGCGCACCGAGACCGGCGCGACGGCCATCTTCCTGGTCGCGCCCGACGAACCCGGCGTCTCCCTCGAACGCGAGAGCACGACCAACGGAGAGCCGCAGTTCACGGTGAATTTCGAGGGAGTGCGGGTCACCGCCGATCAGCTCCTCGGAGATCCGGAGCGCGGCGCCGCCATGGTTCGATGGATCGAGCATCGAGCGACGATTGCGCTCAGTGCACTGCAGTTGGGCATCTCCGACGCTGCGCTCGGCCGCACCGCCGCCTACGCCGGAGAGCGCCAGCAGTTCAATCAGCCGATCGGTAGCTTCCAGGCCGTGGCGATGCGGGCGGCAGACGCCTTCATCGACGTCGAGGCGATTCGCTCGACGTTGTACCAGGCAATCTGGGCGGTGGACGAAGAACGCGACGCCGACAAAGCGGTTCAGGTGGCGAAGTGGTGGGCGTGTCGGGCGGGACACCGCGTTGCCCATTCCTGCCAGCACCTGCATGGCGGCATCGGGGCCGACGTCGAGTACCCCATCCACCGCTTCTTCCTGTGGACGAAGCAGACCGAATACACGCTCGGTGGAGCTTCGCCCCATCTCGCGCGCCTGGGCGCGATGCTCGCCGACGGGGAGGCGGCATGAGCCAGATGGGACCGACGCGGCGCTTTGCCGACGTGAATGTCGGTGATGAGCTTCCGGAAGTCGCGATCGAGATCACACCGACCCTCATCATCTCGGCGGCGATCGCCTCGCGCGTCGCCGGCCCCTTTCTCGCGCCCGACTCGTTCTGCAGCAGCACCAGCGTCGTCGCCGCCGCGCTCGGCGTGGCGCGTGCGCACCGGACGTGCTGCCCGCCG
>JAPOLW010000118.1 GCA_029976905.1 bacterium
CGGCGGGTGCGCCGGCGAAGGTGGCCTCGGTGCGCAGCACGGAAGTGCCCGCATACGTGCTGTCCTATCGCCCAGAGGGCCGCGTGCGGCGTGGCTGCACGGGGACTGGCTGTAGCTCGGGCGCGCGTTACTGGCCGGCGCGGTAGACGAGCAGGACCAGGGCCATGGCCGTCGCCAGGGAGAGGGCGAGGCCGAGCGCGAGACCGGGTGGCCGGTAGTCCAGCGTCACCCGATGCTGGCCGCCGCTCAGCCAGATGCCTCGGACGAGGCCGTTCACGCGCTCGATCGGCGTGGGAAGCCCGTCGATCCGGGCATGCCAGCCTTCGAGGTAGGTGTCGTTGACGACCAGGAGCGCAGGCTTGTCGATGGCGACCTCGAGGGCGAGGTGGTCGTTTCCGGCCTCGACCCAGCGGAGCCTGGAAGTGACGGAATCGGACCCCGTCGCCGTGATGCCGGCGAACCCCTCGACCACGGCCGTCGTTGCGCGCGATTCGGCCGGCGCAGAGAGGAAGAGGCGCAGTGCGTCCTCGGGGTCCTCGGCGGCGACCAGGTGGCGGGCAACGAAGGCCCGGTGGGGCGTTTGGCGCAAGGAGTAGAGGCGCACTCCGTCGTCGAAGACCCCGTCGGGTTCGGGAGCCTGTGCCCCGAGATCCACGAAGCTGGTGACCCACCGGGTTCCGAGCGCGCCCAGAGCAGAGAGCGCGTCCCCCGTCGACCGGCTTTCGAGCGCGCGGTGTAACCGCTCGTGCGCCACCAGATTCAGAGAGCCGGGCGTGTTGAGGTTCGCCAGTCCGAAGAGTTCGCCCGTTGCGGCAAAGAGAAGAGCCCGATCGAGCGCGATCGCCCCGGCTGGACTGCCGGCGGTGGGCGCGTTGGTGGTGTTGGCGTAGTAGCGCACGGGGCCATCGGCGATGCTCGATGTCGGCGGGCGCATCGCACGGACGATGGCGGGCGGCGCGAGGACCGCGTCGGGAGGCAGGCGCAGAAGAGTGCCCTGGTTGGCGTGGGTCAGGTCGGCCGCCGTCGCGGCGAGCAGGACGAGGCTGAGGGGGACCGCGATGTTCCGGGGGAGCCGGTCGGCCAGGCCCGAGAGGCCCCAGGCTGCACCCAGCGCGACGAGTGCGTGTACTCCGATCAGCAATTTCTCAGGGTAGCGCAGCAGGTCGACGGCGGGCAGGAGACGATACAGCCCCGGCAGGAGGGGGGTATGGGAGCCGAGCGCCAGGGCGATCAACGACAACCCGGCCAGCAGCACGAGGCCGCGCACCCGGGCCGCGGTGAGCACCAGCGCGACCGCGGCCAGTGCCAGCGCGATCGGGCCGACGTATAGGTTGGGAAGGAACGCCTGGGCGTCCGGGGCCGAATGCAGGGCCCACTCGGTGAGGCGTTGAGGCGGGGAGGAGTAGGCCAGAACGTCCTGCGCATCGAGGCCCACGACGCCCCGGTGGGTCGCCGCCAGGTAGTGCCAGACCGGGAGCAACTGCATGGCGGCCAGAAGCGCCGCCAGCGGGAGCACTGCGAGGGCACGGACGTCACGCGCCAGCAGGAGCAGCAGGGCGCCGGCGAGCAGCGCCATCTCGGGGCTGCCGCCGAGGAGCGATGTCGCAACGAAGACGGTCGTCAGTGGAAGACGCAGCCGGCTTTGCTCGAAGCGAACCCAGGACCACGCGATCCACGGGAGCCAGCTGATCGCCATGAGGTGGTTCAGGAGATGACCCAGTGAGATCAGCGGGCCACCGAGCGCCCAGACCAGCGCGCCCAGGGCCGCGGCGCCCGGCCGGGTGCCGAGCGCTCGCAAGAAGAGAAAGGACCCCAGCGCCGTGAACGCGTAGTGGAAGACGAAGAAGAGATTGAATCCGCGGGAAAACGGCGGAACCAGCAGCAGCGCCGTCGGTGGATAGAAGAGGCCGGTCTGCCACTCGGCGAGGAAGGGCTTGCCGAGCACGGGCGATGGATTCCACATCGGCCAGCTTCCGTCGCGCAACGCCTCGGCGAGGAAGGCGCGCATGGGAAGAATCGACGAGAGAGCGTCGCGCTCGACCACGATCGCCCGATCGAGCAGGAAAGGGGCCTGGAACCAGGCCACGACGCCGAGCACGAAAAGCAGGGCTACCGCGCCCGGTCCGCGTTCTCCCCTCGCCCACGCCACGTGGGTTCATCGGTCGTCCGGCCCGACTTCTGTATCGGCCGCTGGATGGCCCCGCCCGCCCTCCTCCGCGATGGGGAGAAGGAGGCGACCCAGGAGCACGCCGGCCAGAAGTCCCCCGGCATGGGCGGCATTGTCCCGACCGGGACCAATACCCACGAGCAGGGCGTAGATCGCCCCAAGAGCCCCGAGAATCTGCCAGCGCCGGAAGCGCCCGCGAAACTCGGGTCGCAGGGTCTGTCCCGCCAGGGCGCCCAGGACTCCCGCGATGGCTCCCGAGGCGCCGGCCTTGAGGCCGACCGAGGGGACCAGCACGTGGCTGAAGAGATTCCCGGCGACCCCGGTCAGGATGAAGACGAGAAGAAATCGTCCGGCCCCGAGGTGGTGGGCGAGCGGAGGACCCACGAGGGCCAACGTGAGCAGATTCGACAGCAGATGGGCTCCGTCGAAGTGCAGGAAGATCGCAGCGAACCAGCGCCATACTTCGCCGCTCTCGACCAGGCTCCACGAGATTGCGCCGTGGTCGAGCAATCTCTGCCGGCTCGCGGGGATGGTCGAAAGGTGCACGCTCCAGAAGAGGACCAGACACCAGAGGGTCACGGCGGCGAGTGCGGAGGAACCGCGGCGCGACCAGAAGACGGTGGGGCGCTCCGGAGCGACGGGCGCCTCGGGCTGCGTCGGGTCGAAGTCCGAAAGGAGTTCGCGTGCCTCGGCTTGCGCTGCTGCCGCGACCAGGATCGCTTCGTCGGAAGCCCGGTAGGCGGCTTCGATGCCAGCCGACCCGAGGAGCGCCAGGATCTCGTTCACTCGTTCGGGGGCCACCCTGTGGAGGACGGCAATCAGGTCGTCGTCGCGTTCGTCGGCCATCTCTGCCTGGATTTCAGATCGTCTCGATGCGCGCCACCCCGTGCGGGTCCTCGCGGGGGATCGGTCGGGGGTTTTGTCTTCCCGACGCCTCGGTCCGATCGGACCGCCATGCTTGAGAGCGTGCTCGCGGGCCCATAAGACCGGGGGATGCCTACTTCCTCGACCGCACGCACCGCCATCGCGGGCCTCGGGATCACCGAGCAGGGCAAGGTGTACGGAAAGAGCCCGGTGGGCTGGGCCGTCGATGCGGTGCAGCTCGCCCTCGAAGACGCCGGATTGGAGCGCTCCGATCTGGACGGGATGCTCGTGAATCCAGGCATGACCTGGGGGCTCGCCGGCACGATGGGATCCTTCGCGGTCCAGCAAGCGATGGGCCTCGGCGATCTGCGCTTCAGCGCCTCGGTCAGTCTTGGGGGTGCGAGCGCCGGCGCGATGATCATGCAGGCGGCGCTCGCGATCGAGGCGGGACTCGCCTCGCACGTGGCCTGCGTCTTTTCCGACGCGCCCTTGCAACCTCCCCGGCCGCGGGACGGAAAGAAATCACAGGGGTCCGCCGGTGCCTACGCCCACTCGGGGGGAATCGAGACGGCCTACGGGATCTTCGGGGTCGCTGGTCGGTATGCGTTGCTCGCGCAACGACACATGCACCGCTTCGGGACCACCAGCGATCACCTCGGCGCCATCGCCGTCCACCAGAGGGCCTTTGCAAAGGGCAACCCCCATGCCGAGTTCCGCGACAAACCGCTTTGCCTGGAGGACTACCACGCCTCGCGTTGGGTGACCGAGCCTTTCCATCTCCTCGATTGTTGCCTGGTCTCCAACGGCGGCGTCGCCGTGATCGTGACCAGCGCCGAACGCGCACGCGATCTGAGACGGCCTCCGGTCTACCTACGCGGCATGGCGCAGGGGCATCCCGGCGGAGACCCGCTGGAGACGTTGGCCGGAGGTGCGGCCATGGCCGGGCCGGTCGCTCTTCGCATGGCGGGGGTCGATCTCGGCGATGTCGACTTCTGCCAACTCTACGATTGCTACACCTTCACGGTCCTCGTGACCCTCGAGGACTACGGCTTCTGCCCCAAGGGGGAAGGGGGTGCGTTCCTCGAGGACGGGCGGACCGGCCCCGGCGGCGCGTTGCCCGTCAACACCGGCGGTGGGCAATTGTCGTCCTTCTACATGTGGGGCATGACGCCGATCTCCGAGGCCGTGGTCCAGATCCGCGGCGAGGGTGGTGAACGACAGGTGGCCCGGAACGAGATCGGTCTGGTGAGCGGAAACGGCGGTATCCTGTCGACCCACTCGACCCTGGTCGTCGGTCGGAGTGATCACTGATGGCCGATCCGATCATCCCGGTCGTGACGCCGGAACTCGAGCCCTTCTTCGCGGCGGCGCGCGAGGGCCGTCTCGTCGTCCAACGCTGTCTGTCCTGCGGGCAGTTGCGGTTTCCCGCAAGGAATCTGTGCTCCGACTGTCTTTCGACGGACAGTGAGTGGACGTCGGTCTGTGGACGGGGCGCGGTCTACAGCTTCTTCTGGATGCACCAGGTGTACCACCCCGCCTTCGCCGACGAGGTGCCGTATCCCGTGGTGGTCGTCGAGCTCGAAGAGGGTCCCCGCATGACCACCAATCTCCAGGGGTGTACCCGGGACACGCTCCATGTCGGCCTCCCCGTGGAGGTCTTCTTCGAGCAACGCGGGGACGTTCGCCTACCCCAATTCCGCCCACGCGCCGTCTAGGATCGATTGCGGATCGGTGATAGTTTCGGGGTTGGGCCCGGGTGCGGGTTCAACGTTCTGCCTACGTCTGAGGGAAGCGGGAGCTACCACTGCTCGTTTGAGGGCACGCCTGCGAAAGCGCAGGAAGTCCGACGCGGGCATGCGGCGCCCACCTACAATGGAGTAGGCCCGAAGCGCGGAACGCCGCACCTGGGTTTTCCACCCGCCCGGCGGTCGCCGGCGCCTCGATGGGAATCTCAGCGCTGGGAGCGGAGCCGCGTCGAGAAGAGCACTCCGGTGACCGTCAAGAGGATTCCAGGCACCCAGAACGTCGCACCGAGTCCGATCTCGACGGCGAGCCAGCCGCCGAAGAGGGAGCCCGCGACATTGCCGGTCATCATGGCGGTCGAGCTGATCCCGGCCATCCGGCCCCGCGCTGCATGCGGCGCGTAGCCATTGAGCCATTGAAAAGAGAGCGGCACGAATCCGGCCATGGCTACGCCCGAGAGGGCGCGAAGGACCAGCACCAGATCGAGCCGATCCACCACACCCACACAGAGGTTCGTCAGCCCCGAGAGCACCAGCGAGGCGACGAGGACACGGCCGAGCCCGAAGCGCGGGACGAGGCGTACCCACGTCGTGGCCAGAACCATCGAGGGGAGGCCTTGCGCGAAGACGACGACGCCGGTCATGGTGGCCGCCGCGCGTGGTTCGACGCCGAGCTTCTCGACGAACAGGGCCAGCATGGGCCAGGAAGCCATCACGCTCACCTGGTAGACGAAGATGACGCCGAGCATCCATAGGACCGCGCGCTCCCGTACGAGTTCGCGCAGCCGGACCGGTGACAGGGGGGTGCCAGCCGCCTGTGGATCGGCCCTTTCGTCGAGCACGAGAGCGCAGCACCCCGCCATCACGAGCGCGATGAGTCCAACGCCGAAGAAGAGCGTGCGAAGTCCGAAGAAATCGGCGAGCAGTCCACCGAGGAGCGGCCCGCACAAAACGCCCGCCGAACGTGTCGCCTGCAGGACGGCAAGCGAGTGACCAACGCGGTGGGCTGGCGTGAGGCTCGAGAGAAGAGCGACGGCCGCCGGGAAGACGCCGCTCACGGCCCCCTGGACGCCACGCCAGCCGAGCAATTCCAGGGGCGTGTCCGAGAAGCCCATGCCCGTCGTCGCGATTGCGATGCCGAGCACCGAGCGGACGACCATGGGTTTGTGGCCGACGCGATCGGCCAGAGCGCCCCACAGGGGTGTGGCGAAGACGGCGACGACGAAGGGCGCCGCGCCCAGGGCTCCCGTCCACCAGCGCACCCGGTCCGGTCCGTCGATGCCGATTTTCTGCAGATACAGTGGGAGCAGAGGAAGCACCGCGGTCATGCCAGCAAGGCAGAGGAACTGTGCGGCGCAGACGACGACGAGATTGGCGCGCTCATGGCGCGGGACCTGCGACACGGTGGGAATTTCAAACCATTGTTCCCGGGCGACTGCCAGGATAGGCTTCCCTGGTGGGGAGGACATGCAAATCGCGGATGAATTGACTCCGAGCCTGCTTCTGGCGATGCCGCAGCTCGAAGATCCGAACTTCAACCGGTCCGTCGTTCTGCTCTGCCGACACGGCGAGGACGGGTCCCTCGGTTTCATCGTAAACCGCCCCCTCGAGATTCCGGCAGGAGAACTCCTCGAACTCGATGGCGACGAGAGTGCCGATACCGCACTCACGGTTTGGGAGGGGGGGCCGGTCAATCAGGAGCGGGGTTGGCTCCTATGTCGCGACGAGCCGGCCGAAGGGGAGACCCTCAACGTTTGCGAGGGGATCTTCATGTCGAGTTCGCAGTCCCATCTGCGTTCGGTTCTCAAAGGGGCGCCCGAGACCTTCGGGCCCGAGCGTGCCCGTCTGCTTCTGGGGTATGCGGGTTGGGGCCCCGGTCAGCTCGACGGCGAGCTTGCGGCCTCGGCATGGCTCACGGTGCCCGTGGACATGGAACTCATCTTCCACACGCCCAGCAACCAGGTGTGGGACCGTGCCATCCGATCTCTAGGGGTCGACCCCGCTGCGATCTCCCCGGGTCCGGGAATCCACTGAGACCCGATCCCGAGCCGACCGGAAAGCACCCGCATGACGACGTCGAGCGAAGCCATCGCCACCGCCCCATATTACCTGCCGATCCACGACGAGATCGACGTGTTCACGGCGGCCTACGAATGCCGACTCCCTGTTCTGCTCAAGGGGCCGACCGGATGCGGCAAGACGCGTTTCGTCGAGTACATGGCGCACCGACTTCTCGGCGAGGTGCCCCGCAAGGGCGAGGCACCTCCCCTCATTACGGTCGCGTGCCACGAGGATCTCACCGGGTCGGACCTGGTGGGTCGATACCTCATTCAGGGAGACGAAACGGTCTGGATCGACGGTCCCCTCACGCAGGCCGTCCGGGCTGGATCGATCTGTTACCTCGACGAGGTCGTCGAAGCGCGCAAGGACACCATCGTTCTCATCCACCCTCTGACCGACCACCGGCGCATCCTGCCGATCGACAAACGTGGGCAGATCGTCGAAGCGGATCCCGGGTTCTTGCTCGTGATCTCGTACAACCCGGGCTACCAGAGTGTCCTGAAGGACTTGAAACACTCGACGCGACAGCGCTTCGTCAGCATCGAGTTCGATTACCCACCGCGCGATCGCGAGGCCGAAATCGTGCGTCACGAGGCCGGAGTGGATGCCGATACCGCACTCAGTCTCGCGACCCTGGGAGAAAAGGTCCGCCACCTCCGTGGATCCGGACTTGGTGAGGGCGTCAGCACGCGGTTGTTGGTGTACGCGGGACAACTCATCGCCCGCGGACTTTCCCCGCGCCGCGCCTGCACAGTGGCCGTGACCCATTCCCTCACGGACGATCCGGAGATGATTCGTTCCGTCTCCGAACTGGTGACGGCGCTCTTCCCGGCGTGACGTCGTGATCTACCCGGGCGTGCTTCGAACCGGGGCGCCGTCGCGCACGCGTCGACGGGCTACGGAAACTTCCGAACCCAGCCCTTGCGCGTGCTGCTCCAGGGGCCCACGTCGAAAAATGGCGAGCTTCCGATGGTTACCACCGTCGTCATGTCGGCGAGGGTGGCAGAGGAGAGGTCGCCGTAATAGCGAAAGTCCAGAAGATAGCTCGGGTTGTTCCCTGGTCGTTCCTGGAGCATCGCGATGTACACACCGCCGCCCTGCTTGGCGGTGCGGTCCCGGACGACGAATCTGCGGCCGTTGGGTTTCTCGACGAAAGCCCCCGGCGGGATGTCGACCGAGATGACGGTGCCATTCGCGTTGCTGATCTCCACCGACATGCCGGTCGTCACCGGGTCGATGATCGCCGTCGACGTGGGCACGATGCGAGCACCGACGCGAAGGAAGTCCAGGCCGGGAACGATCCGGATCTGGCCTTTGCAGAAGCAGCAGTTTCCGAGCAGTGGTTGCGGAATTTCCTGTCCAAGAGCTGGCTGCGCGACTGCGGACGCAAGCAGCAAAGTGACGGTCGTCGCGGCCATGACGGCCCATCGGCTTCCCATGTCCCCCCTCCTTTTCCCTACGACGGATCTATCCGACTGCAGTCCACATCGACAAGCGCTCTGCGGGGCTTTAGGGGCGCCGTGGACGCCGGATGAACGGGCGGGTTCCATCGGGCTCGGCTGCGCACCCGCCGTGCGGGGATCTCGCCCCGCTCTCCGTCCTGGCAGTTCCCGGGGGTGAATGCGATGTCGGAGCACCAGATGGGCGACGGCGGCCGACAGGATCCAAAGAACGACCTTGCGGCCCTGGCCGATTCCCTGGAGGGCCGAAGCCCTGGGTTCGCCGGGCGCATCCGGGATCTGGACGCGCGGCTCGCCGGACGAGTCGATTCGCAGGTGTTCGCCGCGTTCGCCACGTGCCTCGAGCGCGTCGTGACACTCGAAGGCGCGGGCCGCGATGCCGGCCTCGCCCTGGTCGGTCTTCCCCCAGAGACGGTAGCCGTCTTGCCGCCCGAGACGCTGCGCGTGTGGTGCGCGGGGGTCGAGGAGATCGGGGCCTACTCGGTTCGTGCCGCGCAGGCCTTTGGCGTGAGCGCGCTGGCCACCCTGGCCGAGCAGGCCGATGCCGGCCGGCGCTTGCCGGGCTGCGCCAGGGCGGTTGCGGATCTCGCCCGACGACACCGCACCGACCCGTTGGTTCCGCGCTTTGCCACCGCGGCGGGGGAAGCCATGATGGCGCGGGGCGGCGACGTGATCGATGCGTGGGCGCGCTATTGCGAGAACGCCATCTTCGGAGCACGTCGGACCGGGGGGAACTTCGATGCCCTGCCGACGGTGACCGGTCTGGCGGACGAAGAGTTGGCCGAGGCACTGGAATTGGCCGCACGCGCGGCGAAGGTCGACCGCATCGGCGGGCGCAAGGTCTTCGAGTCGGCACCCGCCTGCCTGGAGGGCACGCCCCGAGCGTGTCGAGCGGCCGTCCTCGAGTTGGGCCGTGCCCTGGTCGGAGATGCCTCGCTTCTTCTCGACGCGCTCGAGGTATCGGGCCCGGTGCTTCGCCGCCTCGAGCGTCCTGCGCGGTCTGCGGTTCTCGTTCTCGCCAGCAAGATTGCGCATGCCGCACGAGCGGCGGCGCCGCGGTTCCTGCGCGCGGTCCTGCGGGTCGGCGATGCCGTCGGCTACGGCGATGATCTCGAGGCCTTCGTGCGCGAGGGACTCGCGCTGGCCGAGGTGCAGCCGTTGGCGGCCGAGGCGTTCTTCGCCCTCGAGACCCGGGGGGCTCGTGCCTTTCTCACGCGGCATGACGCCGCGGTGTTGCTCGAGGATGTCGAGACCACACTGCGGGGCTATCTGCAGCTTCTCGAAGGAGCGCGCCTGCCCC
>JAPOLW010000119.1 GCA_029976905.1 bacterium
CCTTGCTCGCCCTCACGGCCAGCGCCCTCGCGGCTCTCGCCCCGTGGCTGCAGCCCATCCTCACGTCCTGGGTCGGCCCGACGCCGCCGGCCTGGCTCGTCCCGTGGCTCGAGGCCCCGGCCCCGGCCGGCTGGATCGCGGCAGCGCCCGCGGTCGCGATGCTGGCCGTCCTGGCTCTACGCGGTCTGGCCTGGCGCCGAACCCGGCGGCGATTGCGGCGCACGGTCGAGGAACTCGGGGGAGTCGCGCCCGCGGCGTGGACCGCCGACGCGGTCCGCACCCGACTGCACGAACTCGAGCGCCTGGCGGACGAGGCCCGATTGCGCGACCGCTTGCGCGAACGGGCCGCGGAGATGGAAGGCGAATTGGAGTCGCCGCTCGCACGACGCGAGGCCGCCGAGAAAGCGCTCGCGCAGGCCGCGGAGAAACTCGGCATCGAGGCCGGAAGCCTGCTCTCCTTCGAGGTCACCGCCCGCCGCCTGTTCGAAGCCGAGCAGGAACAGCGACAGACCGATGGGGCACGCGCAAAGCTCGCGACACTCGACGACGAGATCCGCGCCGCGCTCGCCGACGCCGAAGCCGCCGCGGGGCAGACTCTCGTGGACGCCGCCGCCTGGAAGGCCTACGTGCGCAACCAACGGGAGAAGAGCGAAACCTGGCGCCTCGCCGATCGGCAGATCGACCAGAAACGCCACGAGCGCGCCCGGGCGGTGGACCGCCGCGCCGACGCGCAGCAGGTCCTCGCGCAATTCTTCGATGAAATCGGCCTCCGCTCCGGTGATCACCAGACCTTGCGCGATCGCCTCGCCGTGTTGCCCCGATGGACCGAGATCCGTGACGCCATCCGGGTCGCCGAGGCCCGCCGCGCCGAACTCGACGACTCCCTGGCCGAGGCGGACCTTCCCGAGGACCGCACGGCCACCGGGCTGCGCGCGGAGATCGAAGACGCCGAAAGCCGAGCGGCGTCCATCGAAGAAAAGCTCGAGCGCCGCGCGCAGATCGAGGAACGCCTACGCGAAGCCCGGCAAGGCCAACGGCTCACCGACGCGATCCGGGAGCGCGACTCCCGCCGGGAAGAACTCCACGACCGACGTGAGCAATACGTCACCGCCATCGCCGCCCGACGACTTTTGAGCGAGGTCACCGGAGACCATGAGGAGCGCAGTCGGCCTTCGGTTCTCGAGGAAGCGATCCGTCTCTTCGGCCTGTTCACGCACAACGAGTTCCGGCTTCTTCCCCCGGATCCGCGGGATTCCGACCCTTCCTTCCGTGCCTACGCCAATCGCGAGCGGGTCGGCTTGCGGCTGACCGAACTCTCGGATGGGACATCCATTCAACTCCGTCTTGCCGTGCGCCTCTCGTTCGCGCTCCATGCCGAGCGCGGCGTGGTGCTGCCTCTCTTCCTCGACGAAACCCTGAGCACGGCCGACCCCGAGCGTTTCGCCGGGATCATCCGCTGCCTCGCACGTCTTGCCGAGACAGGTCGCCAGATCTTCTACCTCACGTCGAACCCAGCCGACGCCGCCCTCTGGTGCGCGCAGGCGCAACGCGAGGGGCGCAGACCTCCGAAGCTGATCGACCTCGGCAAAATCCGCCGCGGGCAGGCTGCGCTGGGGGACCTCGATCGCCTGGCACCGCCCGCAAAGTCCACCCTGGTGAGCCCCGCCGGGCTACGACCCGAAACGTGGGCGCAGCGCATCGGTGTTCCCGCGGTGGATCTCGCGGGACCAGTGGAGGCGCTGCACCTCTACCACGTCCTCTTCGAGCCCGATGATCTCGAACTCCTCCACCGCATTCTCGAAAGCCTGCGCCTCGATGCGGCTGGTCCATGGGACGACTTTTCGCGCCGCACGCGGGAGCCCGGGCATATCGACCTCGCCTCCCGAGCACGCGTCGATGCGCGCATCCGTTGCGCCCGAGAGGTCTTCGCCGCCTACGCCGTCGGGCGCGGTCGACCGGTCGACCGCGCGGCACTCGAGACGGCCGGCCCGGACAACGGCGTATCCGAAGCCTATCTCGACAAGCTCGCCGGCCTCGCCGCCGACTGCGGCGGTGAAGCGCAGACGCTCGTCGATGCGCTCCACAGCCGCACCGACGGGCGCACGAAGGGCTACCGCGACGCACAGCGGCTGAAATTCGAGGCCTGGCTCGAGAAAGAGGAATACCTCGACCCAAGCCCGGTGCTGTCGCCCGACGAGATCCGCGCGCGCGTCCTCGCTCAGACCGGAGCCATCGAGCACCTCGACGCCGACCTCGTCCACCGGATCGTGGACCATCTGCTCCGCTTCGGGCGCTTCGCCGCGACGGCGGCGACGGGAGCGCTCCGTCCATGAGGTACTCCTTGCGAGACCTGGCGGCGCTCACCCAGACGGCGCTCGGACGGCAGCAGCTTCGCAACGGAATCCGCTTCCGGGCCTGGCCGCTCTATCAGCGACTGGCGCGCCGACACCGTCGTCGCCTCGCGCCGGGAACCCGCTTCGTTGCCGTCGTCGGGTCGTTCGGCAAGACCACCACCACGCGCGCCACCCTCGCCGCACTCGGCCGCGATCCCGAGACCAACGATGCGCGCAACGCCTGGTCGGCGATTGCGCGGGTGGTCCTCGCCACCCGCCCAGAGGACCGACACGCCGTGGTCGAGGTCGGAATCGACGGACCCGGCCAGATGGATGTCTACGCCCGCATGCTCGCGCCCGACGTGACCATCGTCACGACGATCGGGAGCGAGCATGGACGCTCTCTGGGTTCACTCGACAACACGCGGAACGAGAAGGCGGCCATGGTGCGCCGGCTCTCGGCCGCCGGAACCGCCATCCTCAACGCCGATGACCCCCGTGTGCTCTGGATGCGGAGCCAAACCGATGCGCGCGTCGTGACGTACGGGTTCTCTGCCGGAAGTGACGTCCGCGGCAGCGACCCCCGCCTCGTGTGGCCGCACGGCCTACGTCTCACGGTCGAGACAGGCGGAAGACGACGCACGATCCAGAGTCGGCTGGTCGGCGAGAAGATGGGCTACCCGCTCCTTGCGGCCCTCGCCGCGGCGCACGCCGAAGGACGCGACCTCGAGGATGCGGCCGCAGACCTCGAGCAGCTGCGGCCGACGGCGGGACGCCTCGAAATCGGCGCGCTGCCCAACGGCGCGTGGCTTCTTCGCGATGAGTTCAAGTCGTCGTACGAGACCGTACACAGCGCCCTGGACGCGCTCGAGACCATCTCCGCCCAACGCAAGACCATCGTTCTCGGAGAAGTCTCGGAACCTCCCGGTAGCCAGGGGCCGATCTATCGCGAGATCGGGACGCGGGTCGCCCGCATCGCGACACGGGCCATCTTCGTCGGCCGAAACTTCCGGCGGTACGCGACGGGCGCGCGGGCCGCCGGCATGCCGCGAACGGCGATGGTCGATGCGGGGGCTTCGTGGGAAGCGGCCGTCGAGGCCGTACGGCGGGACCTCGAGCCCGGTGAGGTCATCCTCGTCAAGGGACGCGACACCCAGCGACTCGACCGCGTTTCTCTCGCCCTGGCGGGGCAGCACAGCGGCTGCATGATCAAGACGTGCGCAGCAAAGATCCGCTGCGCACCCTGCCCGATGTTTGCGTCCGGCTGGGGCAAGCGCCGGGTCGTCCTCTGAAAACCCGCGAGCCAGATCGGTTCGCTCGCAACGTGCGTGTCCGCCCCGCCCAGATCTTGCGTGTCCGCCCCGCCCAGATCTTGCGTGTGCGCCCCGCTCAGATCTTGCGTGTGCGCCCCGCTCAGATCTTGCGTGTCCGCCCCGCCCAGTAGGGATCGCGCAGTCGGCGCGTGTAGATTTTGCCCGAGGGGTGGCGCGGCAATTCGTCGACGAAGTCGATCGATCGCGGGACCTTGTAGCCAGCCAGATGATCGCGGCCGAACGCGAGGATTTCGCGCGCCAACGCATCGGACCCGGTCGCACCCGCCACCAGCTCGACAGCGGCCTTCACGCTCTCCCCCCACTCCTCGTCGGGGATTCCGAAGACCGCGACATCGGCGACCGCTCGATGCTCTGCCAGGACCTGCTCGATTTCGACCGGATAGATGTTCACGCCGCCGGAGATGATCATGTTGCTGCGCCGGTCGGCGAGAAAGACCCAGCCGTCCTCATCCACCGCACCCACGTCGCCGAGCGTGAAGACACCCGGTTCGAGGTGCGCGCGTGCCGTCTTCTCTGGATCGCCGTGGTACTCGAATACGCTCTTCTGCGTCCGATGGCGGCAGTAGAGATCGCCGACCTCGCCAGGAGGCCTTCGGGAGCCGTTTTCGTCGACGGCGAAGACTTCGAAGGAGGGAAGCGCCCGCCCGACGGTGCCGGGGTGCTCGAGCCATTCTCTCGAATCGGCCAGCGTGTTGACGCCCCCCTCAGTGCCGCCCCAATACTCGACCAGGATCGGCCCCCACCATTCGATCATGCGACGTTTGACCGCGACGGACACCGGTGCCGCGCCATGGAGGACGAGGCGCAAGGCCGGCGCCGAAAAAGCCGCACGTTCCTCCTCGGGCAGACGCAGCAGACGCACGAACATCGTCGGCACCAGATGGGTATGCGCGATCTCGTGCTCCCGGAGCGCCGCGAGCGCCCGACGCTCCTCCCAGGCGGGGAGGATCACCACCGGCGCGCCATTGGCCATGTCGTAGACGGCAAACATGAGTGGCGCCGCGTGGTAGAGCGGTCCCGTCACCAGGTGAGGCCCGCTGCCGTCGAGGCCGATGTTGCGACCGAGGACGTCCTGATGGGCGAGCGTCACGCCAAGCGCACCCGGACGCGTCCGCTTGACGCCCTTGGGCCGACCGGTCGTCCCGCTGGTGTAGATCATGTTTCCGCCAGCCGGGCCTTCGAGATCGAAAGGTTCATCCGACGACGAGACGAGGTCGCGGTCGAGCGCATCCCCGACCGGGATCACACGGCAGGCGGCATGTCGGGACGCGATGGCGCGAGCCGCGTCTGCGTGCGCGTCGTCGACGAAAAGGACCCGCGCGCCGGAATCGCCGACGATGTAGTCGATCTCCTCGGCCGCCAGGTGCCAATTGATCGGTGTGATCCAGGTTCCGGCCACGATGGAGGCGGCGATGAGCTCGATGCCCTCCACGCGGTTGCCCATGAGTGTGGCGACGTGCTCTCCGGGACGAACTCCGGCGACGTCACGTAGGAAGTGCGCCAGGTGTACGACGCGATCGGCGAACTCCGCCCAGCTGCGGCGGCGGGTGCCGTCGGTGAGCGCGAGTCCGTTCGGATCCCGCCGTGCATGGTCGAAGAGCATCGGGCTCGGAGGTACCAGAGTCTGCCGGAGTGCGCCCGGGCGCCTTCGAGCCCGGGGCTGATCCGCGACCGTCGGTCCGGTATAGCGGAGTCGTGCCGGCTTCTGCGACCGCCTCCCCTGATCCCGACGCAGCCCTCGCCCGCCTCGGCTACGAGAGTTTCCGGCCCGGACAGCGCGAAGCCATCGAGACCCTCTTCGAGGTCGGGCGGCTGCTGCTCGTCGCGCCGACCGGTGGTGGCAAGAGTCTGGTGTATCAGTTGCCGGCAACCCTTCTCCCCGGCACGACGCTGGTCGTCTCGCCCCTGATCGCCCTCATGAACGACCAGGTGCGCGCGCTCGAGGAGCGTGGTGTGGCCGCGACCTACCTTGCCTCCACGGTCGAGGCCGGCGAGTCCTCCCGGCGCCTCGCCCGCATCGCCGCCGGGGAATTCAAACTCGTCTACGTTGCGCCTGAGCGGCTCGCCCTGCCGTGGTTCCAGGATCTGCTGGGCAAGATCGAATGTCCGCTGGTCGTCGTCGACGAGGCCCACTGCATCAGCGAGTGGGGACACGACTTCCGGCCCGAGTACATGGAAATCGGCTCGATCCTGCCAAAGCTCGGCTCGGCCCGCGTCATGGCCTGCACCGCCACGGCCACACCGCTGGTCCGCGACGAGATCCTCGCGCGCCTCGCCCTTCCTCCGGACACGCCTCAGCTCCTGCGCGGGTTCGCGCGGCCCAACCTGCACCTGCGCGCACGAGAAGTCGTCGGCAGAAAGAATCGTCCTGCCGAGGTCGACGCGCTGCTGGCCGAGGCGGTCGGCACGCCCGATGCACCGCGCGGCAGCGCCATCGTCTACGCCCCGACCCGCAAGGAAACCGAAGCCGAGGCCGAGCGGCTGGCTGCCGTGGGTTGGCGCGTCGATGCGTACCATGCCGGCCGCGGGCGCGAACTCCGTGAACGGGTCCAGGATGGGTTTCGCGACCGCGACCTGGACGTGGTGGTAGCGACCAACGCCTTCGGCATGGGCATCGATCGCGCCGACGTGCGCGCCGTGGTCCACCTGGCGCCACCGGGCTCCGTCGAAGCCTACTACCAGGAGGTCGGCCGTGCCGGCCGGGATGGCGAGCCCGCCTGGGGCCTCCTACTCGTCTCGAGTGACGATCCGCCGCGACGTCGTCGGCTCCTCGAAATGGACGGCGAAGGTCACGCCGTCGCTCCCGAGGTCGTCCAGCACAAATGGAACCTCTATCTCGAACTTCTCCAGTGGGCGCAGGGGGGCAGCTGCCGCCACGACGCGATCCTGCGCTATTTCGGCGACGAGGCAGAGACCCTCGACGGCTGCGGGCGCTGCGACGTCTGTGAGGGTCTCGTTCCCGACGACGGACTCGACGAGGACGAACGAACGTTGCTCGTGCGCAAGATGCTCTCCGCCGTCGCACGGATCTCCGGGCGCTTCGGTATGCGCGCGGCGATCAATCTTCTGCGGGGCGTGAAGGACGAACGACTCGAGCGCTCGGGCCTCGATCAGACGCCGACGTTCGGCATCCTGAGCGAGCGCAGCGACGAGTGGCTGATGCGCGCCCTCTTCCGCTGCGTGACCGCCGGATGGGTCGGCTTCCTTGGCGAGGACCGTCCGCTGGCGACCCTCACCGAAGGGGGGCGCGCGGTCATGCGTGGCGAGCGCGCGGCCCGCGTCTTCCTCCCGCCGCCCACGCTACGGCGGAGCGCGGGGACGCGACCGGCCCGCGAGCGCGAGCCGGCCCCCGAGGATCTGCAGCCCCTCGATGCCACCGGCGAGACGCTCTTCGAAGCTCTGCGCGCGTGGCGACAGGCAACGGCACGAACCGATGGCATCCCCGCCTATGTCGTGGCGCACGACCGCACCTTGCGGGAAATCGCCGTCGCCCGGCCGCGTTCGGAAGCCGAACTCGAACTCGTCTGGGGACTTGGACCCGGAAAACGGGAGAAGTACGGCGCGGCCCTGCTCGCGGTCGTTCGGGACGTGCTCGACCCGGCGCCCGACGGAGCGATCGGTACCCCACCCGCGGGACTCGACCGCGGCGCATTGCGCCGCTAGACCCCACCTATGAAACTCTTCGTTTTCCCGGTTGCCCCGAATCCAACCAAGGTGCGTCTCTACCTCGCCGAGAAGAGACTCGCGGGCGGACGGGTCGACGTCGAGGAGGTGACGGTCGATCTACGCAAGGGGGAGCAGAAGGCGCCCGCTCACCTCGCCCGGGACCCCCTGGGGAAACTGCCCGTCCTCGAAGTGGAGGACGGCGTCCATCTGACCGAGTCCCTGCCGATCATCCTCTACCTCGAGGATCTCGTCCCTGCGCCTGCAATGATCGGCGCCACCCCGCTCGAGCGCGCGCAGACCCTCAATACCGAGAGGATCGCCGAACAGGGAATCCTCTACCCCATGGCGCGTTTCGTGCACGCCACCAAATCCCCCCTGGGTCTCCCCCCCAATCCCCCCGTCGCGGAGGCCTTCGCGCAGGGGTTGCCGACCACGTTCGCCCTGCTCGACGCGCGACTCGCCGATGGGCGCCCCTTCCTCATGGGCGATCGGCCCACCGTAGCCGACTGCACTCTCGCCGCGGGGCTTCAGTTCGGGCGCATGGGCGGCCTCGACGTCGACGCCGAGTATGCACACCTCCGGCGCTGGAACGACGCCTATCGCGCGCGCGAACCGGCCCAACAGGTCCTCGTCCTCTGAGCGCAGGCCCCCGCGCGGCCCCGCCCCTCGAAACGCCCCCTTGAAGCCCACCGCCCATCCTGCTCTGCATGCGCCATGAGCGAGCCCTGGACCGAAGCCGACATTCCCGATCTCACCGGCCGGACGGCAATCGTCACCGGCGCGAACAGCGGCATCGGCTGGGAGACCGCTCGCGCGCTCGCCGCCCGCGGCGCGCGGGTCTACCTGGCGTGCCGAAACGAGGGACGCGGCCGCAACGCCGAGAAGCGGATCCGCCTCGCGCATGAAGGCGTCGACGTGCGCTACACCGCTCTCGATCTCGGCGCGGTCTCTTCCGTGCGCGCGTTCGCCGATATGTTTTGCGCCGAAGAGAATCGCCTCGACATTCTCTGCAACAACGCTGGCATCATGATGCCGGCCTACGGGACCACCAGCGACGGTTTCGAAACGCAGATCGGAACCAACCACCTCGGGCACTTCGCCCTCACCGGTCTCCTCCTCGAGCCTCTTCGGGCGACTCCCGGGGCACGTGTCGTCTGCGTCAGTAGCATCGCCCATCAATTCGGCTGGATGAGTTTCGACGACCTCGACAGCATCCGCTTCTACAATGCGGCACTCGCCTACGGCCAGAGCAAGCTCGCCAATCTCCTTTTCACCTACGAACTCCAACGTCGTTTCGAGGGAGCCGGCCTGGATGCGCTCGCGGTGGCCGCCCACCCCGGCTCGACCGCCACGAACCTTCAGGAGCATTCCTCCACCCTCGGCTTTTTCGTGAAGCTCTGGTCGCATGCCGAGACCCTGGGCGGCGCGTTGCCGACCCTTCGTGCCGCCACCGACCCCGACGTGCACGGGGGCGACTACTTCGGCCCGGGCGGCTTCATGGAAATGACGGGACCGCCCGTGCGGACGACGTCGAATGCGCGCTCCCACAACGCTGCGGACGCGCGCCGTCTCTGGGACATCTCCGCCGAGCGCACCGGCGTTCACTTCACCCTCTGAGACCCGCACCCCCGGCAGCCGTGCCGCTCCCCGGACACCCGCAGGCAAAAGGAGTCAGCATGTTGGAACTCTACCACAACGTCGCCTCGACCTGTTCCCAGAAGGTCCGTCTGGTCCTCGCCGAGAAGGGGCTTTCCTACGAGTCGCGCCTGATCGACCTGATCGCGGGCGAGCAGCACGATCCGGAGTACGTGAAACTCAACCCGGGCCACGTCGTGCCGACGCTCGTGCACGAGGGAAAGGTGCTCGTCGAATCGACTCTCATCAACGAGTACCTCGATGATGCGTTTCCGGCGCCGGGTCTCCGACCGAACGACCCCGCGCAACGTCACGCCATGCGGCGGTGGACCAAACGGGTCGACGACCGGGTCCATCCCAACGCGGGAGTCATCACTTTCGGGATCGGCACCCGTCCGCTGTTGCGGCAACGGGACCCCGGGGAAATCGAGGCTGCGCTCGCGGCGATGCCCGACCCGGCGACCCGCGCGCGCCGCAAGAATGTCCTGGAGCACGGCGTCGACGCTCCGGAAATGACCGTCGCGCTGGCGGCCTTCGTGGCCCTGCTCGACGACATGGAGG
>JAPOLW010000011.1 GCA_029976905.1 bacterium
GCGCACCCCGGGGTGTGGCGCGCGGTCAGGGGCGCGGTGTGTTCGTGGAAGCGGGTCGGTGGTCGATGTGGTGACGCAAGGCCCCACGAACGATGTCGGGGTCCGAGCGCCGTTGGTAATCCTCCGACTGATCCATCCACAGGACGCGGCCTTCCTCGTCGACCAGAAGCGAGGTTGGGATGGGCAGGGACGTCGGCGCGATGGGTGGTGGCGGCCCCGAGTGGACGCCGCGGTTTCGCAGGCCGAAAAGGTCGGTCGCGCGAAGTTCCCGATCCGAAAGCATGGTGGCTGACAGGCCGTGCTTATGGCGCTTCTGGCGGATCTCCTCTGGTGTGTCGGTGCTGATCGTCACGATCCGAATTCCGCGTTCGTCGAACTCCGACCGGAGTTCTTCCCATCGCCGAAGTTCGGCGACGCAATAGGGTCACCAGTGGCCGCGAAAAAACTTGATCAGAACGAGATGCCCGGCGAGGTCCTGGGAATCGAAGGTGCCTCCCTTTTCGTCGAGGGCGTGGAAGGCGGGAATCCGGTCGCCGACGCGGATCGCGTCCTCCCCCGCCCGCTGCCGGCTGATGGCCACGGTCAGAAGGAAGAAGGCCGAGGCACCCAGGCCGAGCAGGGCCGCCGTGCCTCCGATCCAGCCGGGCTCACCCCAGAGGGCGCGAAGTCCAAGCAGGGCGGCGGCGGCCCAGGCCACGACGAAGGGCGTCCGGTCTGCGGGAAGGTCCACCTGCTGGATGCCGCGGAACCAGGCGCGAGCCGAAAAGGCCAGGATTCCAAGGGATGCGAGTCCGAGGGTGCTGTCGATCATCTTTTCGTTTTCCCTACGGCTCCGTCCCGGTTTGCGTCCCCGGAGCGGGACGGCTTTAGGTGTAGTCACCTAAAACCCGGATGACAAGGTGGGACGGGAGAGGCAGGAGGCCTCTCCCCAACGCCGACGAAGCGCCCGTCTGCTCGTCGGGAGTTCTTCCGGGAGGACGGGTGCGGAGAGAAGACGATGTTGAAGTGGATGGTCCGATTGCTCGCTGCCCTCGTTCTCCTGGTCGTCTTCCTGTTCTGGCTCGTATTTTTCTCCGCGCGGCCGCCCTTGCAAATCGACCCGGCGACCCTCGCCGGGGATGGCAGCACCATCGACTATTGCGCACAGCCGGTGCTCGACGGTCGGGGGAAAAAGGCCGCGGACATCGCCAAGGGCAATACCCCCGGGTGTGGGTACGACCACTTTCCCCTACCGATCCTCGCGGAGTGCACGGAGCCCCTTGTCGACGGTGCGGCCGACATCCGCGGGCTCTGGGTGGGCGTCGAGGGACCGCACGTCGGTCACGTGGAGCGGGTCGAGCAATGTGGCCGTCGGGTCGTCGTCACGGCTGCGGGGATCATCCACGACATGGGACCCAACAGCACCGGGGGTGAGACCTCGAATGACACCGAAGGCGGAGTCGTGTTTCTCCTTGGAGGTCGCGAATACTGTCCCCGGACCTCCGCCGGCGTCGTCTGGAACGATGGGGTTCTCGACTTCCACGTTTTCGGGTGGGGGCCGGTCGTGGTCCGACGCTATCTGGAGGGCGAACAGCTCGTCTGGGAGTACGCCGATGGGAGCGTGACCCGCATGAACCGGATCTGCCACCTGCCCGCGGAGGCCCGGGTGCCGCGACAGCGTGGTCCGCGGTGGGAAATCTTTTGACGCGGCAGACTCCCGCAGCAGGAGCCACGTTGCGACGTCGTGCCGGGGAGAGGACGGCGCCGCCGCGACGGCCTTCCGCGCGTGGTTCGGCCACCCGAGCGCGCATCCTCGAGACCAGTCTCCGCCTCTTCAACGAAAACGGATATGTCGCCACTGCGCTTGCCGAAATCGCGTCGGCGGTGGGCATCGCGCCGGGGAATTTGTCGTACCACTTTCCGACCAAGCGCGATCTCGCCGGGGAACTGGAGGCCCGGGCGAGAAACGAGGCGCGCGCGCGGCATTCCTTTCGAAAGGAGGGCCCGGTCTTCGAAGACTACGTCGAGGGGATTCTCGTTTCGATGGACCACGCCTGGGACTACCGCTTTCTGATGCGCAACACCGCGCGCAACGCCGGTGGGCGGGATTGTCGGACGGGCGACCCCGACCTCGCTGCCGACCTCGCGTGGATCCGACGACAACTGCGTCGGATGGCAAGGCGGGGGTATTTCCGCCGGGAGTTCGCGGAGAGCATTCCCATGCTCGCGCGTTCGCTTTTCGTCGTCAGCCGCTATTGGATGGATCATCTTCACGAGATGGAGGGACTCGACGTGGTCTCTCGGGTCGACCAGCGGCGCGGCGTCGAGCATCACCTCTCGCTTCTGCGCCCCTGCCTCACGGCGGGGGGGCGGCGGGAGTTCGAAGACTCGGTCCGGGCGGTCCTGGCTCGACGGAGGCCTGGCGTGGGGAGGGCCGGTCCCTCGACCGTGGAGCGCGCAGAAGACCCGGCTTCCGCGGCGGCACAGAAGCGCTGACCGACCATTCAGACGTTTGTCGCTGGCGGCGTCCGGCGAGGCCTCTATCATCTCCCCATGCGCTCTCTCGTCCCCCTTTGTCTATTGCTCGCGGCCGCGTGCGGTTCTTCGGCCACCGCCGGTTCCGGCACGGGCGCGCCGCAGGAGCCGTTTCTGCCCAATCCGACCACCGAGATCGGCGGGGAGCGTCCCGCCGCCGTCGTCCGTCCGGCGGACTACGATCCCCGGAGGTCCTACCCGCTGGTGCTTCTCCTGCACGGATACGGATTCTCGGGGGCGGTCCAGGACAGCTACTTCCGCACCTCCCGGTCGGTCGACGAGAAGAAATTCATTTTGATCCTGCCCGACGGTACGGTCGACGCAGGTGGATCGCGCTTCTGGAATGCGACGCGGGCCTGTTGCGATTTCGGACGCACCGGCGTGGATGACGTCGGCTACCTGCGCGGGCTGATCGAGGAGGCGAGCCAAGTCTACAACATCGATGCTCGTCGCGTCTTCGTCATGGGGCATTCCAATGGCGGCTTCATGTCCTACCGGATGGCCTGCGACGCTTCGGACGTCGTGACGGCCATCGCGTCGCTGGCCGGTGCAACGTTCGACGACGAACTCGACTGCACACCCGCCGAACCCGTGAGCGTTCTTCAAATTCACGGTACCGACGACGCGACCATCCTCTTCGACGGAGGCTCCAACGGGGGCCGGCCCTACCCCAGCGCACCGGAAAGCGTTCGTCGCTTCGCCACGATCGCAGGTTGTGATCTTTCGGCGGCCCGTTCGTCGCCCGCGATCGACCTGCTGGCCGAAATCGGACCGACGGATACCGAACGATTGCGCTACGCTGCGGGATGCGTCGACGGCGTCGACGCCGAGCTTTGGACCATGCCAGGCGCGGGGCATATTCCCGCGATCAACGACAACTTCGCGCCCGCTGTCCTCGACTGGCTCTTTTCCCACGAGAAATGATTCTGGAGTCGGCGCCCGCGCCGGGTCCAGCGCGGGAAGCCTGCCCGCTCCAGGAGAGGACCCGTTCCTACCGCCCGGGCGTCCCGCCGGAGAGCGCATTCTTGCCAGCCCTCCGGCCGTCGGTGGCGAGGAAATGGTGGGCCTGGCGTCGGGGAGCCTCATGGTCGGGGAGATCGTGGGCCAGGGTCGGCCACTGCGTATACCGCGAGTTCGGTCCGCGTCGTTCCGAGGGACCCGCCGGGCGCATGGCGTAGGCGTCGGTGAGGCGGGTCGCGAGGTCGGGGTGGAGCGCCGCATCCTCGCCCCCGGTGATGAGGAGAAGAGGAGCCTTGCTTGCGAAACCGGTTCGCTCGGTCGCGAACGAAAGTGGGTCGCCGGAGCTAGAGGCAAGGGCGTAGTAGGGTGCGATACGGAGGAAGAGGAGCTCGAGGTAGGGGTCGGGCCCGCACGTCCCCGGCGGGGCACAGCGACCATCCTTGAAGCACGTCTTGCCGTGCTCCGGGCCGCCGATGCAGGTGACGAATTGTGCCCCCAGTTCCGGGACGAGCCGAAGTTTGAGCCAGCCCATTAGATCGCCGCCCGGGGCCAGGAGTGTGGTGGTGCCGAGGTCGGGTTCGACGGATCGTGCGATCGCCCCGACCATGGCACCGAGGGAGTAGCCCAGGAAGCGGACGAGACGGGGCCGGTAGAGGAGGTCGGGTGCGATTGGAAAGCCGCATTCCACCGCGTGACGCACGAGGGCCATGACGTCGGTGGTTGCCTGACGCATGTGGAGGGCAAGCCGCGATGGATCAAAGGTCGTCACGAAATCCCGTCCGTCCCGGGCGCGACCACCGTGGAAGGGCAGATCGATGGCGACGACGGCCAATCCCGCGGCGAGCAGGCCGGGCGCGTGTCGCTGGAGGATACGCAGGTGGCTGCCCCGGTGGCCGTCGACGGCAAGCACGAGCGGGGTCCTGGGGGTGAAGTCGGGGGGCAGGAGAAGTCGGAATTCGAGATCGAGCGCGGGCGCGTCCCCGCCGGGGCGTCCCGGGGCGCGGCTCGATTCGTCTTCCGTGCCGACGTCGAGGGATCGATATCGCCCCCGGAACGCGGCCGTGCCCATGGGAACTCCCGGCGGCGCAGAGGCGGGCTCGAGTCCCGCTCGGGGGCCGGGGCAGGGCTGCGATCGGAGGCGACGGCGGTCGGCTCGCAGCGGCGGGCGTCCGTCGGCGACCTCGATCGCGCCAATCGCATGGGCGGGCCGCTCGCCCCGGGCCGGGACGAACGACGCGCGCAACTCGAGGAGGTCGTCCCCGCGAAGGGGCTGCGGGAGGTGGAGACGGACGCTGCCGAAGCCGGGTACGGGCGTCTCCGGGCCCCGGGTGCGGACCATCGAGGCGAGAAGTCCCTCGACGCGATCGGTGTCGATCCCGCCCAGGGTGCGGGGAAAGCCCGTCTGGGCGGCGCGGGTCTCCGTCGTCGGGACCAGCGACGGGGTGGAGGGTGTCTCGTCGAGCCAACGGGAGGGACGACCTTCCACGACGATCCAATAGCGTCGGCCCGCACGCAGTGGGATCAGTGGCTCGATGGCGACGTAGGCCGCATCGGGCGCAGGAGTGAGGCTGGCCATGTGATCCCCGACCGGGCTGCGCGCTGCTTCACAGACCGCGGTGTGACCTCGCAACAGGGTCAGGCGTGAAATGGCGTTGCCCAGCTCGGCCCGGGCGATCGAGAGCGCGGCGCCGCGCAGGTCGTCCACCCGGGGGAGCACGTCGCGCGCCCGGTCGAAGAGCGTCGCCAGTGCGGCCTGGCAGCGTCGCACTGGGACGGGGTCACAAACGTCGCCGGTGCCCGGGATCATCGCGCACGCGGCACGGGCGCGCGCGACCTCTTCGCCCAGGGGCGAGACCGGAAGGCGATCGAATCGGTCGAGCGCTGCTCCGACCCGCACAGCCGCCGCGGCTGCGGAATCCGCCGGTGGCGGTTCCAGGCAGAACCCCGGGGTGGAAAGCGCGGTGAATGCGCCGATGAGCACCGCGAGGCGCAAGCCGTCCTCAGCCAGCCGGCGTCGATGGTGCGGGGGGGGCGGTCGCATGGTCTCCGCGAACTCGCGAAAGGGCCGCAAGCGCGCCGCCGTAGACGGCGAGGCCGACGAGCATCACGCCGCTGAAGCCGAGCCCCATCGAAAGCATCGTCGAGAGGATCGAACCGGCGACGGAGAAGAACCCATTGACGGCCCAACACCAGGCGACGATCTGGTCGCCTCGATCCCCCATCTGCGATGCAAGGCGAAGACCGATGGGCATGAAGATCCCCAGACAGGTGCCCAGCGGGGCCAGAACGGCGATGGCGACGAGGATACGGACGGGCAGGGAGAACGCGACGCTGGCATCGACCAGCGGCCCCAGACCGAAGTGGTAGACGGCGACGAGCAGGCAGAGGAAGCCCACGGCCCGGCCGATCGCTCGTTGCGGCGTCGCGGCCCAGCGTTCGCTCAGGAGACTTCCCGCGCCCGTCGAGAGAAGGATCGCGAAGAGGGTGACGGTGAGGGAATACGTCGGATACCCCAGGAGAAGGGTCAGCTTCTGGATCATCGCGACCTCGATGAACATGAAGCCTAGTCCCAGGCACGCGAAGTAGGCGGCAACCGATCCCTTCCTGGGCACGCCAAGCCACGCGTTGCGAAGGGCGATTACGGGTACGGACAAGAATAGAGCGGCGAAGACCAAAGCAAGGGCGAGAAGGGCGAGAAGAACCCGCTCCCCGATTCCTTCTTCGACATTGAAGTGCGCGAAATCGCGATCGCTTCCGAAGAGATCGCCAAAGCGGACGAAGTGCCAGAAGAAAGGGGCGTCATCGGTGATGGGCGCCACGTCGTACGGATACTGCGCGAAGAAGTCGTCGCGTCCTTCGCCATCGAGTTCGATCGCCTTCTGGACCAGCGAGTCCGCCGAGCGAGCGGGTCCGCCGTAGACCACTCTTCCCCCGTCTACGCGAGCGACCGCCGACTCGAAGTCGACGAGTTCGCTCTTTACGAAGGGAGTCTTCTTGAGGAGGATGCTCGACGAATTCAGGCGTCCGAAGCCCGGAGCGACCGAAACCACGGCGTGGTCTTCGAAGTCTTCGATTCCGCGCTCGCGAAACGCCTCGCGCGCGGTTCCCAGATAGCGCAGTACCCGATTGGGCTTGATGTCGAAGTCGATTTCGCCGAACTGCGCGCAGAGGATGCCGTCTGGGGAAAGTCGCTCGAGCGCCTCGGCGATCATTTCCTTGGTGTAGAGGTAGCTCTCGGAGAGCACGAAGGCTCCAGAGGATGCGGCGTTCATCGCCGCGTAGCTGTCCGGAGCCACGAGCCAGATGAGGTCGAATTCCCGGCCAGACTGCCGGAGATAGGAGCGCCCCTCGGAGTTTACGAGGGTGACGCGCGGATGCTCGGCGAGACGTCCAGTGAACTCGACGAAATGCTCCTCGAGCAGCGAGACGGTGACCGGATTCAGCTCGATCCCCGTCACGTGCTCGGCGCCCAACCGGAGCGATGCCATGATCTCGTTGCCGCCGGCCGCGCCGATGATCGCCACGCGCGGACCCTCCGGGAGAATCCGGAACGGGTAGGCGCGATCGCTATCGTCGTACCGCCCCAGAGACGCGATGTCTCCATCGAATTGGATGATCGACGATCCGACCGTTCCGTCGTGGACGAGAAAGCGCACCGGTGGCTCGGTGCCGGGGACTGGAATGACATCGACGCGGAAGACCGGACTCCAGGCCGAGAAGAGGGTCTCGACGTCGTCGCCCTTGATCGGATCACGCACCGGGTCGGGCAGCCAGGGAGCTCCGATCGCGCCGACGAGCAGGCCGATTCCGAGGAGACCCATCGCAGTCTGTGCTCTCGTGCCCACGTCCCGGGCGAGGCGGATGCCACCGAGAGCGAAGGCAGTGCCGGCGGCGTACACGGCGCCCGGGGGAGACAAGAGTGTCATCGCCGGAATCACCATCGCGCAGCCCAGGGCCGCGCCGAAGAGATCGGCGGCGTAGAGTCGCCCGATGCGATCGGCGCCACGCGAGAAGATCGTGGCCAGGGCGATGCCGCCGCAGAGAAAAGGGACGAAGAGTGCGACCAGAACGATGAAGAGGCGCACGCTCTCGGACAAGACGAGGCCGGGTCGATTGAAGCCCGCCATCACCATCTGGAAGAGCCGAAGCGGCACGAGCGCGATCACGAAGTAGCCGGCGAATACAGTCATGCCGGCGACGGCACAGCACCACAGGACGAGCCGTTCGGGCTCGGTCCGACGCAGCTTCTCGCTCGCCGAGACGACCACGCCGCCCGCACCGAGGCCAAGCAGCGAGATTCCGATGATGACGTACGTGAAGTAATAGACGAGCTTGAAGGAGAAGACTCTCGTGTAGCTAACTTCGAGCACGAGAACCGCGAGGGAAATGAGAAAGGTTTCGAAGTAGAACGATCGCTTCATCGTAGCGGTGTCCGCAGGATGGAAGTCTAAAGCACCCGGTCCGGTCGGCCGGCAAGTCGGACGGCTGGCAATTCCTTTTGGGTGGGGCCGGTATGCTTCAGTCGCCCAGGTAGCCGAGGGCCCGAAGCGATTCCTCCATTTTCGTCGAGATTTCGATGGCGTCGGTCGCGCCGGGTCTTTGCAATCGCTCCCGCCGACTCTGCGCGTCGCGCGCGTGCGTCCTCAGGATCTCGAGGAGAGAGTCGATCGATTGATCGTCTGCGGGCGTGGTTTCTTCCGGGTCGTGGCTCAGGTCGAAGAGCTGCGTCCGCCCATCGGAGAAGAACAGTTTCCAGCGGCCCAGGCGTACACCGGTGCCGTTTCCAATCCAGCCGAAGAAAATCGGAGTGGGTGTCAGCGTCTCTCCCCGCAGTAGCGGTACCAGGCTGCGCCCCTGGATGTCGGCGGGAGGCGACACCCCGGCGAGTTCGAGGACCGTGGGCGCTACATCGACCAGACTCACCGGCGTCGGGATCGCGAGCCCTTCGGGCACGCCCGGTCCCCGCAGGACAAAGGGGACTCTGATCTGCTCCTGATGTCCGGCGAGTCCATGGCCGAGAATGCCGTGCTCGCCGAAGGCCTCGCCATGGTCGGAGAGAACGACGATCAGCGTCTGCTCGGCAAGACCGAGCCGATCGAGTTCCCGCAGGAAGCCAGCGAGCTGCGCATCCGCCTCGCGGATACTGCGGTCATAGGCATCGAGCAGGTCGCGCTGCTCTGCGGGGATACGGTGGTTCGCGCTCGCTGCCTCGTCGCGAAAGAATTCCTCGTAGTCCGTGCCGTAGCGGTAGGGCGCGTGGGTCTTGTAGGTGTGGAGGAAGAGAAAGAAGCGATCGTGCCGATGTTCGCGGAGGTAACGCTTCCCTGCTTCGAAGATTTCCCGTCCACGATCTCGCGCCGAGAAAGCGCGCTCTGTGAGTTGATCGAATCCGAACCAAAACCCCAGCCGCCCGGCGAGAAGTGCGTCCTCGGTGAAGGCAGCCGTGCGGTACCCCGCATCGCGAAATTGCTCGGGTAGGGTTACAACGGGGGTCTGACGAAGGAGCGAGCCCGGCTGCGGAAGAGCTTCGGGATAAAGGGAGGTGAAGAGGCTCATGTGCGCATGGCTCGTAAGTGGGAACGTCGTGCTCGTGTCGGCGAAGCTCGTCCCCCGCTGCGCGAGCTCGCGATCTAGAGCGGGTGAAGTCGTGCGTGCGTAGCCGCTACTCGATAGGTGGTCGGCGCGAAGGGTATCCAGCGAAATCAACACGACGTTCGGTCTCTGGGCTTCTTCCAGGGTCGGCGCGGTCAAACGGGGGACCCCCCACACGGCTCCGGCCTCCGCGGGTCCTTCGGCGGACAGACGCAGGACGCACTCTTTGGCCGGCGCGAGATCGAAGTGCGCGTCGTGCCACCCAGAGGCCTCGAAGCCAAGCGTGTGGCGAAGCTCTGCCACGGTGCCCAGTCCCTCGCATGTCAGTCTGGCGCCGAATCCGACTTCGACCCATCGGTCTATTTCGGTTGGGTACTGCAAGCCAAATTCCAACTCGAGTCTCGAAGGTCGGGTGATCCTGAAGGGATCGGACCGCAGCCGAGTCGGCCCGGCTTGAAGAGCCTCGACCACGACGTCCACCTTCTTTGCTCCGCGAGTCGTCTTTGGCCCGAGGCGGATCGCGAGACGTTTCCCCCCGGACTGGACCTGGGTATAGCCGTCCTCCATTCTCGCGGTGTGGAGGAACTGGTGACCCAGCAGAACGTCGTCGTTCTGGCCTTCCTCCGGTCCGGGGCCGCGATGGACCCCCACTTTGAACAGGGAGCCCCGCTGGGCCTTGAACTTGAGAAGTCGGACTCGAGTGTTCGCAAAGCCGGCCTCATCGACCTTGACGCCTTTTGCCCTCCCGACGACGACGAGGTCTGGCTGCATGGCGGTCGGTCGTGATTCATCCCCCAACGTTGCCACCGAGCCGTGGAAGATTTCGCGTTTCGGTTCGAAGTCGTCCCCGTCCAGTCGGAGCGTGACCTCCCGTACCTCCGGTTGGGGGCAGGCAACCAGGAGGGCGGCGAGGAGAGCCAGGGGCACGGGAGCCCCCGGAGAACCCGGCCGGCGGCGTACCATCCCCTGCACGATTCCCGGTTGCGGCTGATCGACCAAGGTGGCTCTCTGGCTATCGCATCGTCCGTCGGGATGCGACCCTCCCGGTCCACCTCGTGGTCGAGTCCGAATCTTCACGGCAAAAGGCAACGAGTCCGGCCATCGGGTTGGGGCGGTCCGAGTGCCGTAGCCACGGACGCGGCTTCGCTGGCGGCGGAGACGAAGCGACCGCCCTCGCCCACCGCGAGCGGATTGCCCGCGCGCACTGGCGCGACTCCCTCGGTCGCAAGCGCGCAATGCGTGGTCCCCGAAGTTGCGACCTTCATGGCCGAATCCCGGCCGGACTTTTCGAGGGCGACGCCGACGATCCTCGTCGCTCCGGCTTCGGCCGGGGCGAGCACCCCGTTGCCCTCCGGGTCTTCGACGATGCTGAGTGCCATTCCCGGAACGATTTCCCGGGGCCGCTCCGGATCGAGATAGACGATCGAGACAGAATCGTCCTGGCTCGTGAGCGGTCCATTGGCCAGTGCCGTTCCCATCGACCAGGTCCATCCATCGAGAGGCCGCGCTGTTCCTGCGAAGGTGTTGGCCGCCACGGTCAATCCGCGAGCACGCTCCTCTTCCGGCGGAAAGCGGATGCCAATCTCACCTCCTTGGATCGAATTTCCGGCGATGATCCCGCGCGCGACGCGCCCGGGGGTCCGACCCGAGAGGTCGATCCCATTCTGACCCTGGCTCATGACGAGGATGTTGTCTGCCACCAGAGTCTTGCCGTGCAAACCCCGGGGTTTTCCACCCGTCAGTCCGATCATCCAGAGGCCGTGGTATTTCTCCCCAGATCCGCCATGGATGACGTTGTCCGAGATCAGGACGTGCGCGGATGCACCCGACGCTCCCTCTCTGGGGGTGGCTCCGATCTGCAGGACGGGGCCGTTTTCGGGCAAGCTGCCCCAGGCAAGGTAGTTCCCCGTGATCTGCCAACCCGCGCCTTGCACGGAGATCTTGGGTCCTTCTCCACTGAAGATCCGGTTGCCCGAGATGATCGAATTGAATCCCCGGGCGGTCGAGCCGATGCCGATGAAGGTCGCCGTAATCTGGTTGTCACTCACCCGGGTCTGGGCACCGTCGACCAGAACGCCGATACAGTCGGGTTTCTCGGTCAAGCAGTTCGTCGGGCAATCCTCGTCTGTCTTGCAAGGCCGTCGATCGATGTGGGGGCGCGCTTCCTCTTCGGCGCAGTAGCTGCGGGTGGACATCCCCTGGTCGCCACATTGGACCCGGCTTTCGCTCAGGATCGAATCCGCTCCCAGCCGGACCGCAACGTCGCCTCCGAAGATCCTCGCTGCGTTGATCGAGCCGCCCGGGCGGATCCAGAGACTCGTATCGACCAACTGCTCCTTGCGCTCATAGTTCGGCCTGCCGTAGTACCCCTTGCCGAGCCAGATTCCCTGTGGCCCGTCGACCCGAGCGAGACCGATCCTGGAATGCGCGAGGTGGCTCCCGGGCCCGAGCGAGACGCTGCTTTGGCCGAAGACGTGGTCGTAGATCCAGACGTCCTCGACAGAGGCATCGGTGACGCCGGAAAAGTCGATGACGTTGATCGCTCCCGGGCCCGATGGAGGGTGGGACGGGCCACCGAAGAGAGCAGGTGCCCGGCGCCGTCGGGTGTTGCCCGCAGGACTCGACATGCGTGCACTGGCCGAGTTGTACGCGTTCGCAGTCCTCGTCGAAATCGCAGGCGACCTGGATTCCGGGCGGGGGCTCGGAGCAGAGTTGGGAACACGGTCTGCCGTCGGCGGCGCCGCCGAGACACGTGCCGTAGAGTCGATTGGTGTCGACGTCGTAGCCTCGCTGGTTCACGTCGATGGTACATCCAGAGATCGTGATCGATCGTGCGTCCGGTTCGGCCGCGAAGACGGTATAGGGCGCGTCCGGCACCTGGCACGGACCCGTGGAGCAGTCGTCGTCTCGCAGGCACGAGCGTGAAGGTTCCTCCCGGCAGATTCGATGGGCGAAGGCGGGTTGGCCGGGAAGGTCCGGGCGGCATTGGCCCCCGCCCACGCAATCCGCATCCATTCGACAGGCCGCTCCCGGCGTATCCCCGCCGACACAAGCAACGCGGGCCAGATCGAAACCCGCAGAGCGGTCTTCACAGAGGATCTCCGTCCCCGAACGAAGCAGGAGAGCCGTTCCTCCCGGCCCCGGACTTGCAAGTCGCAGACGACAGCCCGACGGGATGCGGACGATCGGTGGGGTGTTTTCGGAGAGCAAGGCGCGCAGGGCCGCGGTGGCGTCCGTCTGGCCGCTGCAATCCAGGGTTTTCGCTCCTCCCGAGGCGTCCGGCGATCGCGGGGGGACGAAATCGTCCACGGCGCACCGGGCGCTCGTCGGGGACATCCAGGTTGCGGCGAGAGCGGCGAGGGCGATCAGGATGCGAAGTCGCGGTCCAGTGATGCACGGAAGACATTGTGTCTGGCAGACTCGGCGCATGGCGCCTTGTAGCCTGGAGCCGCTACCGGAGGAAACCGTCGTCGGCCCGGGTGGGAACGACTCATCGCCGGTGGGCCACTGCGAGCCAATCCCAGGGGAAGGGATCACGCATCCATCGCGGGGGGCGCTCGAACTCGCTGTGCCAATCGTAGAAGACCCGGTCGAGGTGGAGCACTTCCAGGCCGGAACGATGGAGCAGGAGCCGTAGGTCTTCGGCCAGATAGTGGCGCGTCGGAACGCCGTCGATGCGCACGATTCCCCGCAGGAGCTCCCGACAGGTGCGCGCCGAGGGTGGGAAACCGTCCTCGGCGGCCTCGGACTCCGGATCGTTCGAGCCTTCGCGTTCGTACCAATGGACGAGTAGGCGGTGCGCCCAGAGAGCGCTTTCAAGGGAGGGAACGACGAGAAGGAGGCGGCCCTTCGGAGCCAGCGAGCGGATTGCACTCCTCAGAATCGCGTCGCGTAATCCGGCATCGGCCATGATCAGGACGTTGGCGCAGACCACGACGTCGCGGCGCGGCCCCGGAACCGCCCGTCCAGTGCCTGCATCCCACGTCCGCAGCGTGACGTTGGCGAGGTCTCCATGGTCGCGCCGCGCGACCGCGAGCAATGGTTCGGAGTGATCGACCCCGAGCACCCGCTGGAAGCGCGCGGCCAACGGCGGCAGATACTTTCCGACACCGCAGCCGAAATCCAGAGCCGTTTTTCGTGGGCCGGCAAGTTCGTCGAGGCGACGAGCGATGATGCCGGAGAGGTCGGCGTCGAAGGAACTCAGGATCTCTTCGTCGTACTGCGGTGCCAGGCGGTCCCAGTAACGACGGTCCATCCGCTCCAGACCCATGGGAATCCATAGTCCACGAATCGATCCTGAAAGATAGCCATCGAGGGCCCCGTTCGCATTTTGCCCGAAGGCTCGGAGTCGCCGTGCCCTTCGCGATCCCAGGCGTCGGGCCCGGTCTCCGACGTCTGTTCCGTCGGTCCTGGTGATGCACCAGAAGCCGCTCGGGGCTTCGGGAACGCGCACGACCCGGGTGCCGGCGCGTCGCGCCATTCCGCGCAGCGCGAGGGGAAGAAGAAGTACCTGTCGGTGGGTGAAGGCTGCGCGGTCAGGACGGTGATTGCGCGCGGGGGAGTCCCGAGGTGGTCCCGGGATTCTCCGGGTCGCCGTCGGCTGTCGAAGACACGTCCAGGCGAAGCGGAAGAACCTTGCCTCGCAACGAGGAGCGGGGTTCCTCCCGCTGCAACCGGAACGTACCGGCACGCTTCCAGACTTCGGCCATGAAGCGTTTCCCCCGGTCCCCCTGTCCAAGGGCCTCGGCGAGGTGTGCGAGGACCGCCGCCTCCGGTAGGGGCCCGAGTCGCGGATGGACCAGAAGCGTCAGGTAGGTTCGGCCGTCGCCCGCCTGCTCCTCGACGAGTTGGTAGTCCCCCGCCCGCCCACCGAAGGTCCCCGGCAACTCCGCCTCGACGAGATCGACGACTTCGTCGGCCGGGTAGTTCATCCCTTCGCTGGTGAACTTCTCGTGGCTGCGAACTCGATGGTCGTGCAGCGAGAGGCCGGCTTCGTCCAGAGGGCAGCCGCAGGCTCGTTCCGACAGAATGCCACAGTCGCCATTTTCCACGTTGAGTTGGAAGAGGGCGGCCGAGTCGTAGAGCGTCGTGACGAGAAATGGACGAGCGGTTTCGGTCGATGGCCCGGGCCGAGCGATCACCGCAAGCGTGTTGAGGTTCACGTGCATGTCGTCGAGTTCGTCGGGCGCGGCGCAACCGAAGCCGATATGGACGGTCCCCGGATCGTAGCCGTAGGCCACAGTGGTCCGGGCGCCACTTTGATCGATGACGCGCCTCTTGGCCGGTGTCATCGGCTCGCCGGTCGAGATCAGGGTCAGTCCCTCGAGGGAGACGCCCATCTAGAGTGCCGTGCGGGCGATTTCGACCGAGCCGCTGGCCACGGACCGGAGGCAACTCCGTTGCCCGCGATCGCGCGTTTCGACCACCCAGCGGACGATGCGCGAGGCGCCCGCCTCCCGTAGGTCTTGCGGCCGTGCAAAGCCCGGACCGCTGGTGCTTCCGACCAGAGCCAGTCCTCGCGTGAGGAGTGCGGAGTAAGCTTTCTCGATCGGGTTGTTGTACGGGATGGCGCGCGCGAACCATGTTTCGCATGCGACGCCGCATCGGGCGAGCATGATGGCGAACATCACCGCGCCCATCCCGGGTAGGGGCGGCGCATAGATGGCAAACCGGTGTTCCCCAAGCCGGTGGGCGGCAAAGAAGGCCCCCACGGTCGCGCTGTCGGCATGAAGCCACTCGAAGGAGGAGAGAGCCCGCAAGGGTCGGTTGGAGGACCCACTGCTCTGGGTCAGCCAGCCCGCTCCCGAGTCGGGATGGGCCCCGTCGAAGGGATGCATGCGAAACCGGAGCTGACCGCGAACGACCTCGGTCTTGCCCTTGAATTCAGAGGCGGTCAGGTAGACGCCCTCCGCGGCCAGCCTCTGCAGTGTGGGCTCGAGACCGCGTCGACGCACGGCATTTCGGAGATCCGAGAAGGCGCATCCGGCATGTCGGAGGAGACGGGCGTAGGAGTTTCGGGGCGGTCGTAGACCGCGACCCGGACCGCAGCCAGGAAGCGCGCCGCACGGCTGTCGATCCCTCCTTTCAGATGATCGTGGGCCTTCTCGAGGGGGAGGCGATCCCGAAAGAAGCGCCGCTGCCCTGAAAATTGGGCGAAGGGAAGGCGGAGCGCCCGGCCGACGGCGATTCCGCGCAAATCCTCCGGAAGCCAATCCGTGCTGCGAAACCTGCGGCCGGCTTTTCGCGGTGCCGCCTCTTTCTTCGTCGCGTTCCGCTCCAATCCACGATCCTCCGACCCGGGCGACAAACGACGGGTCCTAGGGGGCGGCGAAGTGCTCGAGGAGAAGCTGGGCGACTTCGGTTCCGGCAATCTCCGTGACCCAGTGGTTGACGCCCTCGATCACTTCGAACCGGTAGCGGCCCGCGATGAAGTCGGCGGTCCGCTCGGCGCCCTCCCGGCAGAGGGCGGCGTCCTGGTCACTCCAGATGAAGAGGGTCGGGACGTCGATCAGGCCGACGCTGCCACCGCCCAGTCCGGTTTCTCGGCTCACGTTGGCGCGATACCAGTTGAGTGCAGCGCGCATGGCGTCGGGCGTCCCCAGCGTGCGGAGGTGGACGTCCACGTCCGCGGGGTCGACTCCCTCGAAGATGCCGCGCAGGAGCGACGCATCGTCGGCGAGGAGGACGTCTTCGAAGCCAGGCTGCACGAAGAAATCGAAATAGGCCGAGGCTTCGAATTGGCAGGAATCGGGATCGGCCAATTCGGCCGCGAAGGCGTCGGGGTGTGGAACCGAGATCGGATTGAGAGTGAGAAGGCGTTGGGGAGCGACGGCGGCCACGCCCCAGGCCACTCCGGCGCCCCAGTCATGGCCCACGAGGTGAAAACGCGCCCAGCCAAGCGCGTCGGCAATTCCCAGGGCGTCGAAAATCAGGTTGGGAATCGCATAGGCCTGCACGCCTTCGGGTCGGGCCCCCGGGGAGTAGCCCCGCTGGTCCGGCGCCACGGCTCGGTACCCTGCACGGCCGAGCGCCTCGAGTTGGTCGGCCCATTGCCAGGACGAGGAAGGGAAGCCGTGCAGGAGCAAAACCGGCTCCCCGGCCGCGGGTCCCGCTGCCCGCGCGTCGAAGACCAGGTCGCCTACCCGGATTTCGATTTCCTCGATGGCTCCCGACGGCGCGGTTGCGGCCGGCGTCGAAGCGCCGTCTCCGCAGGCGAGAAGGAGCAGGGGAAGCAGAGCCAGGAGGAATCGTGCGAAGCAAGGCATGGCCTGACCCTACAGGAACTCGCGACGAGCGGTAGTGCGGCCTAGCGGAAGTCCACGCCCTTGAAGCGCCCCGAGTTTCGCCACTTCGCGAGATACTTGAAGTAGGCCACGGGTCCTCGCGGGTGTCCCATGACCTGGCTCGCGAGACCGCCTTCCTGGCCCTCGTTGTTGTAGTAACCGGGCGTGCATTTCGAGAGCATTCCGGCCATCCGGGCGCGAGCGCCGCGGCCGCGCCCGAGGAATTTCATCCAGCTCTCTTCCGCCTTGCGGGAGACCTCGATCTCACGGGCCCCCTGGTCCATGGCATGGCCGACCATCATGGCAATCGTCCGGCCCGACTCGGTGAAGTTGTGGGGGACGTTTGAGATGAGCGCGGCTCCCTGCAGGGGGGTCAGTAGGAACATATTCGGGAAACCGTGGACGTGGATGCCATGCAACGAGCGCATTCCGTCCTTCCAGGCCTCGGAGAGCTTCACGCCTCCGGTTCCGGTGACGTCGAAACCATTGCGTGTGGTCTCATCCGTGCCGACCTCGAATCCCGAGGCGTAGATGATGCAGTCCAGTTCGTATTCCTTGCCTCCGACCACGACGCCTTTTTTGGTGATCCGCTCGACGCCCTTGCCGTTGGTGTCGACCAGGACGGTGCCTGGCTCGTTGTAGGCCTGCAGATATTCGTCATGGAAGCAGGGACGCTTGCAGAGCTGTCGGTACCAGGCCTTCAGGCCCTGGGCGGTCTGCTCGTCCTCTACGATCGTATCCACGCGGTCGCGGATCTCGGTCATCTTCTCGTGGTCGAGGTCCTCATAGGCCGCCATCATGTTGCCGGGGGTCCACTTGTAGAAGGGCAGCCCGAAGATCCGTTTGCGGATCCTGCGGGACATGTCGGTCCAGCCGTCCTGGACGAGGTCCTCCTTCGGCAGCCGGAAGCCCATGGTCTGGTTGGCCGTGAAGTTCTCGATCCACTTCTGCTGCCAGCCGGGTTCCTTGACGTCGCGTTCGAACCACTCCATGTCCGTGGGGCCGTTGCCGCGGACATCGACCGACGAAGGCGTCCGCTGGAAGACGTAGAGCTCTCCGCAGGCCTTCGCGAGATGCGGCACGCATTGCACCGAGGTCGCGCCGGTGCCGATGATACCGACCCTTTTGTCGGCAAGCCCGGTCATCGGCGCGCCGGAAGCATCTCCTCCGGTGTAGGCATAGTCCCAGCGGCTGGTGTGGAAGGAGTGCCCCTCGAAATCGTCGATGCCCTCGAGGCCGGGAAGCTTCGGCACGTGGAGGGGGCCGGTGCCGACGGCGATGTACTGCGCCGTGAACGCATCGCCGCGGTTGGTGCGGACGATCCACACCGAACGTCCGGCGTCCCACTCGAGATCCTTCACCTCGGTGTGGAAGAGGGCATCCTCGTAGAGGCCGAATTGCCTGCCGATGCGGCGGGGGGGGTCGAGAATCTCCGGGGCGTGTGCGTACTTCTCGGTCGGCACGTGCCCGGTTTCCTCGAGCAGTGGCATGTAGACGAAGGACGCGGTGTCGCAGGCGCCCCCGGGTAACGATTCCAATACCAGGTGCCCCCGAAGTCACCGGCCTTGTCGATCACGCGGATCTTTTCGACGCCGGCCTCGCGAAGGCGCGCTCCGGTGATGAGGCCCGCGAAACCGCCACCGACCAGAGCGACGTCGACGTGATCGGTGCGTGGTTCGCGCTCGACGACGGGGGTGTAGGGGTCGTCGAGATAGTGGGCGAGAGAGGTTCCCGCAATCCTCAGGTACTGCTCGTTGCCGTCGGGGCGGAGTCGCTTCTCGCGCTCCTCGGCATAGCGGGCCCGCAGTGCTTCCTTGTCGATGGGGATGTTTGCCGTCACGGTGACTCCTCAGTCGTGGATGCGGCGCGCGGCCGGCGCCGGAACTTCGAAAAGGGCGTTGAGCCCGCCCAGGCTGAATCGGACGAGTCCATCGATGAGCCGGAAGCGCTCGCTTTTCCGCTCCTGCGAAGTCAGCCCGAGAAAATGAACGATCAAGTCGAAGGTCATCGATTGGACCAATTCGGCCGCCATCTCGAGATCCTCGTCGGCGACGCGGTGGCTGCCGAGGATCGTGCGATAATCCGCCACCAATCCCTCGGTCCAGGCCCGCCGTCCTTCGCGAAGGAATTTCCGGACACGCTCGTCTTCGCTCTCCCGTTCGCGCAACATGATGTGGAAGAGATCTTCATTGCTCTCGGCGATGCGGAAGAACGTCTCGAAAGAGCGGCGGGCGATCTCTTCCGCGGTCTGACCGGCCTGCGGTTGGTTGGCCTCGTGGATCAGCTGCCGGAAGGCACTGCCGTGCTCCTCGAGGATCGCCAGGAAGAGATCGGTCTTGTCCTCGAATTGGTGGTAGAAGGAGCCGACCGAGACACCGGCCGGCAGGAGGATGTCCTCCTTGAGGTTGGTGGCCGCGTGCCCGCGGCGGGCGAACGCCCGCCGACCGTGCTCGAGCAGAAGCTGCCGGGTCCTTGCGCGCCGGGCGTTCCGACGACCCGGCATGGCGTTCAAGGCCGGCTCCATCTTTCTAGAATATAGGTTCTAGAAAGTTCCGTCTAGACCAAAAACGCGTCGAGCGACGGAGCTTCCGCGGAAATCCGGGAGGCGCAGGAGCGCGGTGGGCGGGGACCCCATCGTTGCTTGGGAAGGGCACCAGCGATCGGCCGCTGTGCTAAGGCGTCTCCGTGGGGAGGGCGTGGGAGGGGCGAAGATGGTGGATGCTCGGCCTTGTCCTCCTCGCCCTGTTTCTGGTGCCACGGGGCGACCGCGAGACCCGGACCCGCAGGGAGCGGCCCAACGTTCTCCTCATCATCGGAGACGATCACGGCTGGCCCTATTACGGGTTCGCCGAAGCAGGCGTGCAATTCCTGAAGACCAACGCCGGCAAGTCCTCCGTCCACGAAATTGCGCAGACTCCCAACCTCGACCGTCTTGCGGCAACCGGGACCCTGTTTCGAAACGGCTACACGACGGCGTCGACGTGTTCGCCCTCCCTGCATACCTTGCTCTCGGCGGGCGGGCTCGATCCGCTTCAATGGAGCTCGCGCCTGGCCGCTCTGCAGGCGACGGAACTCGGGCCTTTGCCGTCGCGCCGCGAGGCGCCGCATTATCGCACCCTCCCGTCGCACCCTCCCGCGTGAACTACGGCGGTATGGATATCGCTCGTGGCAGGGAGGGAAGATATGGGACGGCACCTTCGAGGACGCCGGGTTCACCGATGGCCTGGCGACGAGGCGTCGCCGGTGGAATCGAATCGAAGGTGGCGACTTCGGTCGTGCCGGATGGGACGTCGCGACGTGCGGGTCGACTGGAGACGCGTCTCCATGCCCCGCCCTGGATCCGCTCCGCGAGTTTCTGGATGCCGACGATGGCAGACCCTTCTTCGTATGGTTCGCACCCCAGCTGCCGCACGTGCCCGAGAATGCACCGGAGCCCTACAAGGACGATCTGCGGGCGCTCGGGCTGAACAAGGTCGAGGTCGATTACCTGGCCAACGTCCGCTGGCTGGACGAACTCATCGGGGAACTCCTCGGCGAACTCGACAGGCGAGGTCTGCGAGAGAACACTCTCGTCGTCTACCTGAGTGACAACGGGTGGGGCCTCAAAATGCAACGTCTCGCCGGCACGGGACGCGGCAAAGGTACCCCCTACGACATCGGCTCGCGCACGCCGATCCTCTTTTCGATGCCCGGAACGATCCCGGTGGCCGATCTTCCCGATCTGGTCCTCTCCAGTGACATACCGCCGACGATTCTTTCCTTTGCAGGAGCAACGCGGTTCGTTCCCGAATCACCGGGCCGAAGCCTGCGCGATCGCATCGAGGGGGGTGCGGGAGCACCCCGTGCGGACATCGTTCAGCACTTTGCTGATGATACGGTCCTGTCGCCGCCCTGGCGATACGTGCGTCGTGAAGATGGCTCGGAGGAACTCTATCGCATCGACCGCGATCCCTTCGAGTTCGTCGACCTGGCACGCAAGGAGGGCGAGATCGTCGAGGCCCTGCGGGCGCGAGCAATCGCGCATCGGGAGGCCCTGTTGCGGCCTCCGGAGCGGGTGGAGATTGCGGGGCGCGTTCGGGACGTCCTCACGGGCCGTCCGATCGTGGGAGGAGAGCTTCGTTTCGGATCGGAGATCGTTCGCACGGACTCGCACGGGGACTTCGTCGTGGGACCGGTTGCCGCCGGACCGGACGTCTGCGACGACATAAAGGCCTGGCCCCTCTTCGGTGGAAGCATTCCGATGGTTGGTTGACGCTCCCCTTTGCGACCGGAGGTCTCTTTGTCTCGATCGAGTCCAGGGCCACGAACCCGCAACCCGAAGCCGCCGCCGATGGGCGGGTGCGGGGTGTCGTGACGGATGGAGATTCGGGCGCGCGGCTTTCCGGGGCAACGGTCCGGATGAAGGGTCGGGGGTCGCCGAGTTCTCCGCGGACGTGTGCTGGTTCAGGAATATGAGACCTTCGAGAACAACCTTACTGGTTCCCAGACGGAAGAGAGTTCCAACTAGAAGGCCTTTGAGGAACAGAATGCAGATTAGGATGTCCTCGTGTCTAGT
>JAPOLW010000120.1 GCA_029976905.1 bacterium
GTGTCCGCGCCAGGGGGGATACCTTCACGGTCGTACCTGCCGGCGGCGAGGCTTCGCGGCCGGCCGACGCCGGAGGACTCTGCGGTGCGGGGTCGCGCGGAACAGCCGGCTCCGCGGGCGCTGCGGCCGGCGCCGGGACGGGCGGCGGTGCGATCGCCGCGGGTGCGGTCGGCGTTGCCCCGGCGGTGGGCGCCGCCCGGGAAGCGGCCTCCCCCGCGCTACCGGGTTCTTCGAGAACGGCGATCACCGCGCCGACCGCCCCTGCCTCTCCTTCGTGAAGACGGATCTCGCGAAGCGTTCCGGTCTGCTCCGCCTCGATCTCCATGTCGGCCTTATCGGTTTCGACCTCCACGAGAATGTCGCCGGCCTGCACGGCCTCTCCCGGCTGTTTCAACCAGCGCAGGATCTTGCCTTCCTCCATCGTGTCGGAAAGCTTGGGCATGGTGATGTCGGGCATCCGGGCGCTCCTCCAGATCTCTCGCTTTCCTATAGCGAATCGCCGGACGTTTGCTGCTCGCCAAGCGCCGCGCGGACCGGCGCATACGAACGGCGATGGGCCGGACACGGCCCCAGGCGACGCAATGCCTCCAGGTGCAACGCCGTCGCGTAGCCGACGTGACGCGCGAATCCGTACTCGGGGTATTGCGCGTCCACTTCCATCATCAGGGTATCGCGATGTACCTTGGCGACGATCGAGGCAGCGGCGATCACGCGGATCTTCGCATCCCCACGGACGACGTCGGTCTGCGGAGTCTCGATGCCGGGCAGCCGACGGGCGTCGATCAGGAGGTGATCGGGGCGAGAAGGCAGCGCTCGCAGCGCTCGCTCCATCGCTCGCAGACCTGCCTGATACGGGTTGATCCGGTCGACTTCCCCGGCATCGACCACTCCGATCCCGACCCCGACCGCGTGCTCTCGGACGACGGCATCGAGTTCCTCCCGACGCTTCCGCGACAAGGCCTTGGAATCCCGCACCCCTTCGAGTTCCGCGCGGGGCGGCAAGATCACCGCGGCGGCGACCACCGGGCCCGCCAGGGGCCCGATGCCGACCTCGTCGATGCCGGCGACGGCCTTGAACCCGCGGGCCCAGAGATCCCGCTCTGGCGCGAGCATCTCCTCCGGGGAGGGGTGCCGCCTCTGCTTCCGACTTTGGCTCTGCGCCTCTGCCACCAAAACCACCCGTCCTCAGAGTACCGCGGCCGAACCCCGGCTGAAAGCGGAACTCTTGCGGCGTCCCGCAGGGGTTGCTGAACTGGTTTCCGGCGCCAGACGGGCGCCCTGGACAAGGAGTCCCGCATGACGTCGAACCACATGGACCAGGATATCATCGAGGGCGTCCGCGCCTTCGTCGACAAAGAGGTCAAACCCGTCGCAAACGGCCTCGAGCGAGCCAACGAATACCCCCAGGCCCTGGTCGACCGCATGAAGGAACTCGGACTCTTCGGAGCGACGATCCCGCCGGAATTCGGCGGACTCGGCCTGACGGTTTCCACCTACGCCTGCATCGTCGAGGAACTGTGTCGCGGCTGGATGAGTCTCTCGGGCATCCTGAACACCCATCTCATGGTCGCCTACGTCATCCGCACGTTCGGCAACGACGAGCAACGCGAGCGATTCCTGCCGGCGATGGCCGTGGGGGAGAAGCGAGCGGCCTTCGGACTGACCGAAGCACACGCAGGCAGCGACGCTCAGAAGATCCGCACCGTCGCCCGACGCGACGGAGATGTCTACGTCGTCAACGGGACCAAGATGTGGTCGACCAATGCGCGCACGGGCACGTTCTTCGGTCTCGTCTGCAAGACGGACCCCGAAGCGGTTCCCGCACATACCGGCATCACCTTCCTCCTCGCCGAGAAAGGCGCTCCCGGATGCACGATCAGCCGCGACATTCCGAAACTCGGCTACAAGGGAGTCGAGTCGGCGGAAGTGGCGTTCGAGGACTTCCCGGTGCCCGTCGCCAATCGGGTCGGCGAGGAAGGCCGGGGCTTCAAATACGCCCTGACAGGACTCGAAGTCGGGAGGGTCAACATCGCCGCCCGCGCGGTAGGTGTCGCTCAGGCCGCGTACGACGACGCTCTTCGCTACGCGCAGGAGCGCGAAACCTTCGGGAAGCCGATCTGCGAACATCAAGCGATTCAGTTGAAGCTCGCCGACATGGCCACCCGTATCGAGGCGGCACGCCTGCTGGTGCGCAGCGCCAGTGCAAAGAAGGATTCCGGCGAGCGCAGCGACGTCGAAGCAGGAATGGCAAAACTCTTTGCCTCCGAGATGTGCCAGGAGGTGGCCCTCGAAGCGATGCGGATCCACGGAGGCTACGGGTACAGCCAGGAGTTCAACGTGGAGCGCTATTACCGCGATGCGCCGCTGATGATCATCGGAGAGGGAACCAACGAGATCCAGCGCCTCGTCATCGCCCGTGGATTGCTCAAGCGCGCTGGCTACCGACGCCCCGAACACGTCACCGAAGAGTAGACCGGACCGTCCCCGACCCGAGGAGTCCTGGACCGGAGGCGTTCTCCCTTCACCGTCCTCCTCCGGACCACGAATCCGTCCTTCGCTTCCCGGCCCTCTCGACCGATCCCGTGCTGGCCTCCGAAGAGCGTCGTCCGTCCAATGCCGGGGGCGGGGATCGAACCCGCACGGGGGTTACCCCCCAGGGGATTTTAAGTCCCCTGCGTCTGCCAATTCCGCCACCCCGGCTCGCGGCTAGAGGTCCTCGACGCCCTCGGGAAGCGCAACGACCCGCACCCCGCCCTGCCCGTCGCCGGTCAACGCCGCTCGACCGGCAAGAAGACCCTCCAATGGTCGCCCCGCGATCTCGTATCGCCAGCCCGACGCCAGTCGCCCAGAGGTCCGGCCAGCGGCCAGGGAGTGGATGTCGGCGCGGCTTCCCAGCAGCGAGGCCTCGATGCCGCGCCGCGCCGCAATCTGCGCGATGAATGCCTGGCCCAATCCGACGGTGGCGCCCAGGTCCTCGAGCGGCGGTTCGCCCCGCGCCGGAAGTCGCAACTCGTCGGTGGCGAGCGCCCGCCCGCGCTCGACCGCCGCGAGGATCTCTCGGTCGAGGCCGGACTTGAGCGCTCGACCGTCGAGACCGCGCACGCGACCCAGATCCTCGTGTGTTTTCGGGGCTCGCTGAACGATCGAGGACAAGGCCAATTCGGAAAGAACGAAGCGCGGGGGGATGTCGCGCCGTGCCGCCGTGCGCTCCCTCCAGGCGGCGACCTCCTGCGCGACGCCGCGCACGTTCCCGCGGAAACCGCGGCTTCCCTTGATACGCCACCAGGCCGTCTCTGGTTCGGGTGGTCCGACGGGTTTGGTCCGCAACCGTTCGCACTCCTCCTCGATCCACTCCAGGGTCCCCGCCTCGCCTGCCCGCCGGCGCAACTCCTCGGTGATTTCGAGGAGGTATACGACGTCGGACGCGGCGTATGCGATCTGCCCGGCATCCAGCGGGCGTCGCGTCCAGTCGGTGAGCCGGTCGCCCTTGGGGAGCTGCGCCCCGACCACCGACCCGACCAGCTTTGCGAGCGAGGCGAAGCCCAGACCACAGAAAGCCGCCGCGATCTGGGTGTCGAAGAGTCGCCGGGGCACCGATTGACAGACGTGGTTCAGAACCTCGAGATCCTGATCCGCCGCATGACAGATCGCGAGGCTGGGGCCTTCGAGAAGACGCGACAGCGGCGCCATGTCGACCGCCAGGGGATCGACGACGGCAATGCCCTCCTCCCAGGAGAGCTGGACCAACGCCAGGTGGGGGAAGTAGCTTCGCTCGCGGTGGAACTCCGTGTCGAAGCCGTAGACGGGTTGCGCACACAGCGTCTCGACCAGGCGCTCGAACGCCTCGTCGGTATCGATCCATTGGGTTTCGTGCGCCGCCATGATGATCCGGGTCTACCGGGCCGCTCCGCGCCCTGCCGTGTCCATGGCTCCGCGCCAGCTCGAACGTAGACAGAAAGGCGGCGAGAGGCGGCGGCGAGATTCGAACTCGCGAATAAAGGTTTTGCAGACCTTCCCCTTAACCACTTGGGTACGCCGCCCGAGCCCTGGTACGCGCCGTGGATATCACAGCCGCACCCGGCTGCGCCAGTCGAGCGGGGCCGTGGGCGCCTCCGGCCCACCGAGGAGGGATGCCGAACGGCGGGACGGATGGCGGGCGAGAGACCCGTGCCTCAGTCGTCTCGCTGGACTGCTTTGGCGCTCTTCTCGCGCGCGTCGTCGAGGTGGGACCGCGCCACCGCAGCCCACTCACTCCCCGGTTCCAGATCGAGAAATTTCTGCCAGTGTTGCAGCGCCATCGCCCAGCTGGCCAGTTTTTCGGCCACCAGTGCCAGATTGAAGTGCGCGTCGGCATACCCCGGCCACAGCAGGATCGCCCGCCGATAGGCGCGCATGGCACCCAGAAGATCGCCGGTCTCGTCGCAGGCGTTGCCGAGATTGAAATGCGTCCGGGGGTTGTCGGCATCGGCGATCGTGGCCCGGGTGTAGACCTCGCGCGCGTCCTCGAACTTCCCCATTTCGTAGTACACGTTGCCCAGATTGATCAGCGACGGGACGTGGTGCTCGTCGATTTCCAATGCCTTGCGATAGGCGGCGATCGCCGTCGGAAAGCCGGAGCGGTCACGGTCGGCGCAAAAGCCCACGTCGAACCACGCATCCGCGGAGTCCTCCTCCATCGTCAGGTCGACACGCTTCGGACTCGGCTTCACGGCGGCCATGGGGAAGCGCAATTCCAGCTGCCCGCCTGCTCGCGGAAGCAGACGCGTCATGGCCTGGGCGAGCGTCAGGCCCGCGGCCAACATCTCGTCGACCTCGCGCAAGACCCGCAGATCGCGGAAGCCGTACCCCACCCCGTTGGCGAAGCTGACGGGCTCGAGCAGTCCGTGGCGCGCGAGTCGTTGCCGACGCCCCCAGGTCAAGCGCGGGTACAGCCGTGCGGCGTGGGTGGAATCGACGAGGTCGCGCAATCGGTCCCGTGTCGCCGCATCGAGCGGCGGCCCATGGGGTCCGAGCAGTTTCAGAAACCGGGCTTCGTCGATCGCTTTGCCCCGGGGGGCGACCCGGGTCTGTGCGCCAACGCCGACCACGAGGTAATCCGCGCTCGGCGTCGTCGATACGCGCCCCCCTGCGGTCTGCACCATCCGGCGCGCCATCTGCCGGTCGCACGACAGAAGACGTCCGGCGAAGGCGATGCGTTTTCCACGCAGCGTCGCCTTCCGGCCGGGCGTGCGATCCTCCCCGGAACTCCCGTGTTCGGCGCGCGCTCCGGGGCTCGCATCCTTTGCCGGCACGCGCGTTCGCCGGGCTCGTCCTTTCGTGCTTGCCGTGGTCACCGCCTCCCGGTGCCGACGGCTGTCGCAACTTCAGGAAAAAGTCAAGGAAAACGCCCTGCCTGCCAAACGAGGTTCAACCAGCCCCCGCGGCGGCGGCCTGTCGCTGGGTGAGCTTCTGGACCTCACGGACCGCGTCGTGGATGGAATCCGCGCGCGCCGACACACCGAGTTCGGGAACCTCGGCCGTGTAGCGCCGCTCTTCTTCCGCCCACTCGACGACGATGCGGTGCCGGAACGGCTCCGCCGACGCCGACGCCGCTCCGGCGTTCGGCGCCTTGGTCTGCGAGGAAGCGCGGCCGCGCGCGAGCGAAACGACCAGTCGCCGACCGTTGAGCATCGTTTCGTGCAACGCTTCGATCGCTGCATCGCAATCCGATTGCTCGGGCACTTCGATGAAGGCAAACCCGCGACTTCGACCGCTCTCGCGATCGGTGACGATACGCAGGCTCCGCACCGGCGTGTGGGACTCGAACAGGGCGCGAAGCTCGGGTTCGGTCGTCGAGAAGGGGAAGTTGCTTACGAAAAGGGTGCTGACCGACATGGCGTGTGCGTATCACGGCAAAGGGAACCATGACTAGAGCGAAATGAGATCGACCGGGCTGTTCCCTTCGCACGCCGCCGCCCGCCCCGGGGCAGGACATCGCCGCGGCAGTTTCATTCATCGGGAAGGTGCACCCCGGGCCTCGAAGAGCGCCGATGCCGTTTCGCCCGCGGGCGGGCGAGCTCCGCCGGCCGCGTCGGGGCGGCCTTGCGGGTCCGGGAGGAGAGCGGGTGACCGGGGTCGAACCGGCGACCTCAACCTTGGCAAGGTTGCGCTCTAGCCAACTGAGCTACACCCGCATTCCCGAACGGCCCCTTGTCTACTGAACCAGTGCTCCCGGGGCAACCGCCGGCCGGCGAGAACGGAGAGGGTGGGATTCGAACCCACGGTACCCCTCTCGGGGTACACGCGATTTCCAGTCGCGCCCATTCGACCACTCTGGCACCTCTCCCGGCGCGAGGACGCGCTGCGCACCACCGCGGTGGTAGCGCAACGTTCCCCACGAGCCGGCACGGCTCTTCAACCAACGGAGAGGGTGGGATTCGAACCCACGAGACCCTTTTGGGGCCTACACGATTTCGAGTCGTGCGCCTTCAACCGGACTCGGCCACCTCTCCCGGTCGCGGTGATCTACCGCGCGCCCCCGGCGCTCGCAAGCGCGACCCGCCCAGAGCCCCCGGTGCTCACGCCGGGGACCCGTTCAGCGGCCCCGGCGCGTTTCGAAGAATGCCCGCAGTCGCTGCCCCGCCGCCTCCGCACAGACTCCCCCGCGAACGTCGAGCCGATGATTGACCCCGGGAAGCGCCCGAAGGTCGACGACGGACCCCGCGGCCCCGCCCTTGGGGTCGGTGGCGCCGTAGACGACGCGCTCCACGCGGGCGTGGAGCGCCGCGCCGAGACACATCGAGCAGGGCTCCAGGGTCGCGTACAGCGTCGCCCCGGGCAGCCGATAGGCGCCGACCCGGCGCGCCGCCCGCCGCAGCGCCAGAACCTCCGCATGCGCCGTGGGATCGCAACGGGTGATCGGCTCGTTGTGGGCCCGGGCAACTTCAATCCCCGCCTGCACGACGACCGCGCCGATCGGGACCTCGCCGCGTCGGCTCGCTTCGTCGGCCTCGGCCAGAGCGATGGCCATCCAATGCTCATCGAGCGCGTCCATCCCGTCCGATCCTTCTCGCCACCGCCCCGGCGAGGCGGCGTCGAGTTTCATGGCACCCCGAAACCCCAAATGCTACTCCTCTTCAGCGGGGTCGGCAGGGTCTTCCCCCGCAGGAGATCGACATGAGCACACTGCACGACGCTTCGCGACCAAATCGACACCCGCTTGCCGGCACCCGGATGACCGGTGCCGACATGGTGGTCCAGGTGCTCGCCGACGAGGGAGTCGATACCGTCTTCGGATACAGCGGCGGCGCCATCCTGCCCACCTACGACGCCGTCTTCCGCCACAACGAGGAGCATCCCGAGGAGGCGGCGATCCGTCTGCTCGTGCCGGCCACCGAGCAAGGGGCTGGTTTCATGGCGGCGGGCTACGCACGCGCGACGGGCAAGGTCGGCTGTTTCATCGTCACCTCCGGTCCCGGCGCGACCAATGCGGTGACGCCAATCCGCGATTGCCACGCCGACTCCGTTCCGGTCGTGCTCATCTGTGGTCAGGTGCCGCGCGCGGCCATGGGCACCGACGCCTTCCAGGAAGCGCCCGTCTTCAACATCATGTCGGCCTGCGCCAAGCACGTTTTTCTCATCACCGACGAGACCAAGGTCGAAGAGACGATGCGTACCGCGTTCGCCTTGGCGCGCTCCGGGCGCCCCGGCCCGGTCGTGGTCGACATCCCGCGCGACGTGCAGTTGTCCGAAGGTATCTTCAAGGGTGAGGGCACTCTCGAATTGCGCGGCTATGACCAACGTGTGCGCCGCCTCGACCATTCGGCTCTCGATGCCGACGCGGCGCGCGATTTCTACCAACTCCTCGAGCAATCCGAGCGCCCGCTGCTGTACGCCGGAGGCGGCGTCATCAATGCCGATGCCGCCGAGGATCTGCGGGCGTTCGCCCAGCGCTTCCAGATCCCGGTGGTCACCACCCTACTGGGTATCGGCGCCATGGACACGACCGACGACCTGTCCCTGCGGATGCTCGGCATGCACGGCACCGCGTTCGCCAACTACGCGGTCGAGGACTGCGACTTCCTCATCGCCGTCGGGGCCCGATTCGACGACCGTGTCGCCGGTAAGGTCAAGGAGTTTGCGCCCGGTGCGCGCATCGCCCATCTCGATGTCGACGCCTCGGAGATCGGCAAGGTCAAGGGAGTCGACTGGGCGCATGTGAGCGATGCCCACCGCGGTCTCTCCCAACTTCTCCAGGCCGGAAGCTCGTTCTCCAAGACGTTTGGTCCCTGGCTCGAGCACGTGCGTGGGCTGCGCGCGAGCCATCCCATGGACTACAACCGCGAGTCGCCCCTCCTACAGCAGGAGGAGGTCCTTGCGACGTTGAACGAGATCACCCGGGGCGAGGCAATCGTCGCCACCGGCGTCGGTCAACACCAAATGTGGGCCGCGCAGTACCTCGACTTCGTCCATCCGCGGAGCTTCCTGACCTCCGGGAGCATGGGCACGATGGGTTTCGGCCTGCCGGCAGCGATCGGCGCCCAACTCGCCCACCCCGACCGCCTCGTCATCGACGTCGATGGCGATGGCAGCATCCGCATGAACCTCGGAGAATTGGAGACCCTGACCACCTACGACATTCCGGTGAAGGTTCTTCTCCTGAACAACTACGGCGACGGCATGGTGCGCCAGTGGCAGGACCTCTTCTACTCTCAACGCTATTCCGGAAGCGACAAGGCGTTGCACCGCAAAGACTTCGTCAAGGCCGCCGACGCCGACGGGTTCGGCTTCTCCCGCCGCGTCGCCGAGCGCCCCGCGCTCCGGTCGGCGCTCGAAGAGTTCGTGCATTTTTCCGGCCCGGCCCTTCTCGAGGTCGTCGTCGACCAGAACGCGCACGTGTACCCGATGATCGGACCCGGCATGGGCTACAAGGACATGATCACCGGAAAGTACATCAAGGCGAGGGAGCGCAAGGAAGTCGTGGTCGACAAGAACGCCGGCTTCTGACGCCCGGACACGAGCGAGCGTGCGGCGCTTCGACTTTGCCGCCCTGCCGCGCATGGTAACCTCCCCTCCATGGACCTCGAACCGCAGGAGGACGAGAACCCCGAGGAGACCCAGGCCTGGGTCGACTCCTTTGCTGATCTGATCCGGAGAGAAGGCCGCTCGCGTGGCCGACATATCCTCGGACGTCTCATCGAGCGCGCGCAACAAAACGGGGTCCTCACGCCCTTCACGGCCAACACCCCGTACGTGAACACCATCCCCGCCGACGAGCAGCCGTTGTACCCCGGCGACCGCGACGTCGAACGACGAATCCGCGCGATGGTGCGCTGGAATGCGATGGCCACGGTCGTCCGGGCCAATATCGAAAGCCCGGGGATCGGCGGTCACATTTCGACCTACGCCTCGCTCGCCACGATGCTCGAAGTCGGCTTCAACCACTTCTTCCGGGCCCATACCGCCGAGGCACCCGGCGACTTC
>JAPOLW010000121.1 GCA_029976905.1 bacterium
CGTAGCCGGGCATGACCAACTGGACGCCCTCCCCGGCCGACGGAGCCTGAAGGGGCTTGATGGAGGTCGGTGTCGGGTCGGCAAGACACCCGGGAAGGAGATCTTCCGTTCCGGCGACCGTCGTCGACCCCGGTCCTCCTGCGAGAATCCAGAGTCGGAGCAATTCGTATTCGTCGGCTTCGAGCACAGGGCCCGACGGAGGCATGGGCGGGAGGGACGTGATCGAGGGGTTGGCGTGTGCATAGACCTTCAGCCACAGCGAGCTTCTTTCCCTCGAACCCGGGTAGACACGCGGGAGGGACGAACCGACCGAAGGAACCTCGATCAAGTTGGCGTACGAGGACCCGGCCGAGAGATCGAGAGCGCCGCTTGGGGATTCGCCGGAGTGACAGTTGACGCAATGTCGATCGAAGATGATCTTCTGGACCGCGTCGTAGGTGCTTTCGTAGGTTTGCGTCTGGCAGGCCGACTCGCCGCCCGGTTCGGGTACGGCCCGGGGCGCCGAGGGGCTCCCCGTATCACCGCAACCCACCAGAAGCAGGAGCACCGCGCCAAGAGTCGATGGAATTCGCGTCATGAATGGTCACTCCAGAGGTCGAACGGGTTGGGTCCAGACACCAAGATGAGTCTAGTGAGCGGGTCGGCAGGAGCAACCCTGATTTGGGGCGCACCCCAGGCCGCCGGCGTCCGACCGCGACCCGGCGCGTTCCCGCGACCCGGCGCGTTCCCGCGACCCGGCGCGTCCCCGCGATCCAGCGCGTCCCCGCGACCCGGCGCGTCCCCGCGATCCAGCCCCTCCCCGCGACCCAGCCGGCGGTGAGGCCTTGCAGTGCCAAATCTACCGTCGGTAAACAGAACCGGGCCCCGAATGACGGGCCTGGAAACCGACCCAGGCGATGCCCTCCCCTCGACGCAAACCGGGACGCCCGGCCGCAGGCCAGACGTCTGTGGACCGAAGAACCCTGCTGGAGTGTGCGGAGCGTCTCATTCGGCGGGAAGGACCGGGGGTTTCCCTGGAGGCGATCGCCGCCGAGGCCGGCGTCACCAAGCCGATCGTCTACCATCATGTCGGTGGAAAGAACGCGGTCGTCGAGGGACTTGCCTGGCGCCTGAACGAACGCCACGCCGAGGCTGCGCGCCGGGCGGTCGAGGGGGTCCACGAACCCGCCGACGCGATCCGCGCCTTCGTCGATGCCTACCTCGAAGGTCTCGAAGCCGACCGCAGCCTCTATTTGTACGTGACCGGCAGTGGTGTCCCGGGCGCCGGCCCCGAGGGGGTGCTGACCTTTGCCGACCAGTCCGCGCGCGGCCTCGCCGGTCGCCTCGCTGAGATCCGGGGCGCCACCGACGCGGAATTGCCGGCGGCCCTCCCGTGGTCGTACGCCCTGATTGGCATGCTCCACTTCGTTGCCTTGTGGTGGCTGCGCGACGCGGACCGCAGCCGCGCCGAACTCGCGGCCCAACTCACCGAGTTGCTCTGGAACGGCCTGCGCGGGCCGAGACGGCCGACGTAGCGCAAGCGCCCGAGGCGCATGCGCCGCGCCTACTCGAGATACCCAAGCGAACGCAACTTCTCGGCGGTCCCCGTCTTCATACCCCGCGGCCGTGACTTGAACGAGGGCCCCGCTGCCATCGCCGCGGCATGCGCGTCGAGAGCGTCGACGAGTTCGGGAACCTCGCCCCTCCCCTCGCCGATTTCGCCCGGGTTCGAGAGGAGGTCGAAGGACATCATCTCGCCGGACTGCTCGTCGCGGATCACCTTGCGACCGGCCGCCCGCGCGGCCTTCAAATGCGGGGCCCATTTGACCGCCGTCGCATAGGCCACCGACTCGCGGGCGTCGTCCCCGCCCCGCAACAGCGGTCCGAGGTCGCGGCCCTGCGCGAACGGCGGTATCGACACTCCCGCGAACGCGAGCAGCGTCGGCATGACGTCGATCAAACTCACGACCGTCGGGATGCGGGTTCCCGCCCGTGCTCCACCGGGCAGACGGAAGAGAAGTGGAACATGAAGTTGCTCGTCGAAGAGCGTGGCTCCATGGTCCGTGAACCCGTGCTCGAAAAGTTCCTCGCCATGGTCGGAGGTCACGACCACGACCGCGTTCTCGAGTCTTCCACGACGTTCGAGATCGTCGAGGAAGACACCGAGTTGCCGGTCGACGGCATGCACTCCGGCGGCATAGGAACCGCGCCAGGTCCGCAACATACCGGGGTCTCCGAGTAACCCCCGCTCTCCCGAGAGATACGGCCGGGCCCGCAACTGCTCTTCCGGGGTCAGCTGCCGGTCCTCGCCCAGCCCCGGGCTGTCTTCGACCGCCTCATAGTCCGCCGGTGACGCGTCGTAGGGACCATGGACGTCCATGAGCTGCACGTAGAGGAAGAAGGGACGCGGCGAGCGATTCTTCTGCAACCACGCCGTGGCCTTGCCCAGCAGAACGTCGGCCGGAACATCGTTCCCAGCCTCACGATCGTCGAAGACCTGGAATCCCTGCGCGTAGCCGAGGGGACGCTGGATCCAGGGGTTCCCGATGAAGGCCGCCGTCCGGTAGCCCGCTCGACGCAGGAATTCGGCCAAAGTAAGGACCCGCTGCGCGAGGGCCGCCGAAAGGCCGTCGCCGAAGCGCTTTCCGTGCGCGACCACCCCGTGCTGCTCGGGATGGAGGGACGTGAACAGGGAGGCGACCGACGGCTTGGTCCACGGCGCCGTACTGAACGCATTTTCGAAGACCACCGAGCGCCTGGCGAGGCGATCGAGTCGAGGGGAAATGTCGCCGTCGAAGCCATACGCACCCAGGTAGTCGGCGCGCAGGGTATCGATGAGAACGAGAAGGATGTCCGGCGGCCGCGGATCCTCGGGGCCCGTCGTCCGCAGGGGGCGGTCCGATTCCGCCAGCAGGGCGGCGCCCAGGGAGACGAGCACCAGGCCCAGGGCCCCCGCCCGCAAAGCACGGACGCGGATCCACCGCACCCCGGCGCGCGCTTCGCCGCCGTTCTCTTCGGTCTGGACCATCCACGACAGTATGCCTGCCGCCCAACGGCGGCGCGACCTCACCTGCGGTCGCTTGCTTGCCCCCCGGCACCCGCGACGCCACTCTAGAGCGTCATGAGCGCACGAGACATCCGGCGGGAAAAGGGAACCGACGTCCTCTCCACCTTGATGGGTTCACGGGCGGCCGGAGAGCAATTCGCAGGCTTCTTCGACTCCCTCGGCGCACTCGGCAGCGTCGCCCTGCGCAACGGCACGGGAGAGATCTGGAGTCGCCCCGGCCTTTCGCGGCGGGACCGCAGCCTCGTGGTCATCTCCATCCTGACCGCGCTCGGCCGCGAGGCGGAACTCCACTACCACGTCCAGGGCGGACTGCGTCACGGGCTCGAACGGGACGAGATCGACGAGATCGTGGTGCAACTCTCGGCCTACATTGGTGTCCCGTTCGCCCTCGGCGGCGCCGGCGTCGTCGGCCGCGCGTTCGCCGAACTCGACGGCACCGCGACGCGCACCACCACTCCGAGCCCCATGGACCTCAAGGACGACGCCACCCGCCGGGCCGATGGACTCGACGTACTCGGAACCCTGCTCGACCTTCCCGAAGGCGCCGACCCTCGCGCCACGGTCGACGCCACCTTCGACGAACTCGGCGAAGCCATGGGCAAGCTCGTCATCGACTTCGCCTTCGGGGAGATCTGGGCGCGCCCACAACTCTCGCGACGCGATCGCAGCCTCGTCGTCATCGCGGCGCTCACCGCGCTCAACCTGTTGCACGAACTGGAGATCCACCTCGGTGGCGCTCTGAACCACGGCGTCACGGCCACGGAGATCCACGAGGTCATGCTGACGATGATCCTCTACGGCGGCTTCCCCCGCGCCATCGACGGCTACCGGCTCGCCCGCACCGTGTTGGCCGCACGCGGCGGCGCGCTGCCGCCGGATGGAACGTCGTGACGAGGCGCCGGAGGCGAGGGGCCCTGCCATGGTGAAGGATGTTTCGGGCTTCTTGTGGCTTCTCAAGCTGGGAGCGCTCCTGAACCTCTACTTCCTCGCCGGGACCTTCGCACTCGATGGCGACGCGATCGACGCGCGTATCGTCGTACCCGCCCGCATCCTCTTCGCCGTATCGGCGTACCGCTGCCTCTTCCCGGTCTGGTACAAGGACAACGTCGTCTTCCACGCGTCGCCGCTCTCCTCGATCTTCGTGACCCGGCTTCTCGCCACCTTCTCGGAAGTCGCGTACATCTATCTCTTCTCGCACGTCCTGCGGCGGCTGAATGTGCACGACCTCGGTTGGGTCGACGCGCTCTCCTGGTTCATGGTCTTCGCGGTGGTGGTCTCGCAGGGATTCGTGTGGGGCGCGATCTCGAGCGGTCGGCTGGCGCTCTACTTCTGGGAGGAGGTCGGCTGGTTCCTCCTCTTCGCGGCAAACACCCTGGCGAGCGCCGCTCTGTGGGCGACGACCGAAGCGAGCGCCGAAGCCGCCGTGCTGCTGCCGCTCAATCTGCTCTTCGGCGCCGGCTACCTCCCCTGGCAACTCAACCATCTGCGACTTCTGTGCGCCGACGCCCGCGACGGCCGAACCTCCGCCGACGCCCGGCCGCCCGTCACCGCAGCGACCCTCGCCGACGGCCTGCGACGCTCGCTCCACGAGCGCAACCGCACGAGCGAGGCTCGTGCCTGGGGTGGCGTCGTCGGCCTCCCCTGGCTGGCGGCCTACTGAGCGACCCTGAGCCCCGTCTGGATCCATCTGATCGTGCGCATCGCCGCGGCCTCCTAGCGCGCACCGGGTTCCGACCTCCTCTCGCCTTGCTCCCGACCACTCCCTGCGTTTCAAGAGGCGGCATAGGGCGTCCGCGCGACGTCCGAACGAGAGGGAACCCGCGTGTCCATCCTCACGACGTCATTGCTCGTCCTGCTCGTCGGCCTGGCCGTCGCGGGCGCCCGGATGTACCGCCTCCTGGGCCCCTGGGTGCGCCCACGTGCCCCCCTGGTGCCGTTGCGAACCCCGTGGGCTGCCAATCTCGACGTCGAGGCCCCACTGCCTGGGTATCCGCGGCCACAACTCTGCCGGGATCGCTGGCTCAATCTCAATGGGCGATGGCAATTCGCCCTCGCGCCACAAGACGCGGGCCGACCCGCCTCGTTCGAGGAGGAGATCATCGTCCCCTTCCCGGTCGAATCCGCGCTCAGCGGTGTGCAACGTCCGGTCTCGCCCGGGGAGCGGGCCTGGTACCGCCGCACCTTCGAATCACCCGCGAAACCGGGGGAGCGCCTGCTCCTGCACTTCGGCGCCGTGGATTACGAGGCCTGTGTCTGGGTCAACGGCAACTCGATCGGTCGCCATCAGGGAGGCTTCACTCCCTTCTCGTTCGACGTCACCGAAGCGCTCGTCGACGCGGGGCCCCAGGAGTTGGTCGTGGCCGTCTCCGATCCGACCGATACCGGTGGGCAGGCGCGCGGCAAACAAACCCTGGAACCGAAAGCCATCTGGTACACGGCCGTGACCGGTATCTGGCAGACCGTCTGGCTCGAGCCCGTGTCGGCGTGTCGGGTCGAGCGCGTCTGGACCACGACCGATCTCGACGCATCGGCCGTGACCCTTGCTGCCGAACTGGCCGGGGTGGAGCCGGGCGATTCACTCGCCGTCGAGATCCGCGCCGACGGAAATCCCGTCGCCTCGGCGATTCTCGAGGTCGACGCCGCGCAGGTGGCACATACCTTCCCCCTGGCCGGGTTGCGGCGCTGGTCCCCCGACGATCCCTTCCTCTACGATGTGCGACTTTCCGTGCGACGCGGCGAGGTGGAAGTCGATCGGTCGGCGTCCTATTTCGGAGCGCGCGAGATCAGCACCGCCCGGGACGCCGACGGTCACTGGCGGATGGTCCTCAACGGCGAACCCCTCTTCCATCTGGGTCTGCTCGACCAGGGCTGGTGGCCCGATGGCCTCTACACCGCGCCCACCGACGAGGCCCTCGTCTTCGACATCGAAGCGACCCGCCGCATGGGCTTCAATACCATCCGCAAGCACGTCAAGGTCGAACCGGCTCGCTGGTACTGGCACGCCGACCGCCTCGGTGTCCTCGTCTGGCAGGACATGCCCACCAGCGGCCGGGGCGCCATGCACTCCATGGTCAAGGAGATCTGGTGGACGGCGCGCAAGACCCCGCACGAGGAGCGCGGCTACGACCTCACCCGCACGCCCGAGGAGGCCCGGGGGTTCCGCGCAGAACTCGGGGCGATGATCGATTCCCTCGAGTCCTTCGCGAGCATCGTCGTCTGGGTGCCCTTCAACGAAGCCTGGGGACAATTCGATACCGACGTGGTTCTCGCCGAGGTCGCCTCGCGCGACCCCTCCCGCCTGGTCGATGGCCCCAGCGGCTGGCTCGATACCGGAAGTGGACAGCTACGCGACCATCACGTGTATTTCGGCATCAGCCGAATGCCGCAGCTGGAGCCGGATCGCCCGATGGTCTACGGCGAATTCGGTGGGCTGGCCCACGAGGTCCAGGGGCATCTGGGGGTCGAGCGGGGATTTGGCTATCAGGTGTTCGCCGAACGCGAAGCGATGGAAAAGGCGTACACGTCCTTGGTCGGCAAGATCAGGCAGCTCGCGCAACGCGGGCTCGCCGGCGCGATCTACACGCAGACCACGGACGTCGAGGGCGAGATCAACGGTCTGCTCACCTACGACCGCGTCGTGTTCAAGATCGCTCCCGAACGCCTGCGCGAGTTGCACCGCCCTCTGATTGAAGGACCCGGACGCGAGGAAGCCCCTCGCTAGCCGCCCGACGTACCACCGCTCCCGGATCGTGTGCCGCCGCCTCCGGGCCCGGACGGGTCCCGGGCAGAACCCAGATGGGAGACGACCAGGCACGCTCGCGCACCGGCGAAAGACAATCGTCGGAGGGATCGAACTCTGGACCCGCGGCCGGACAGGGTCGCGCCGCAAGACAGGCGCCGGCCGCATCGCGCTCGCAACGCATGGGGTCCCCGTTCACCGCCGGGGTCGGTTCCTGGAGCGCGCGCACGTAGTAGAGGGCTTCGCGCGCGCCCTCGACGAACTCCGGATCCTCGAACTCGACGGTGCAACCTTCGACATCGGCGGGGCAGGCAAAGGTGCGCCATGGATCCTCGATGAGCGGTGCAACGGGCTCGTCAGGCGTCCGTTGCGGCCGAATCCGGACGACCTCGATCGCTTCGATGCGTTTGCGAACGTCGCTCGGGTGGTAACACTCGTTCAGGCAGAGGCGCGCCAAACGCTCGGGCGCAAGACGACGCCGGGTATGCTCCGGACAACCCGGCTTCTGCTCGAAGGCGCCCAGAGCGCGCACCCGGAAGCGGGGCGTCTCGCCCAGGGCGACTTCAGCGCCCATCGGAGCCTCCGTTCCCCCGGGCCCGTTGAGGAGATCGAACCAGAGGAGAATCCGATCTCCGGACGTTCCGTAGGTGCGCCGCGCCGCCAGCGCGTCCCAGATGTTCTGGCGGTCGCGGCCATCGGCGTGCACCGCCACCAATCCAGCCGTGTAGTAGTACGACGCATTGCGATCGGTCCCCACGCCGGGCTGGAGTTCCTCGGGAGGGACGGGATCGGACGTGAGAGGCGTCTCGGGGTCGAGCAGACCGGCCCAGGATTTCGACGGACCATACGCGTCGCCGAACGCCTTTCGGCCGAGTTCCTTGTACCCGGGCCCCGCGCGCGCCTTGTGATTGTCGCTCGAGCCGATCAGTCCATACCGGAGCGCCGTCATCCCGCCCCGGCCGTCGGGCGCCCGAATCGCAAGACCGAACTGGGCGCTCATCTTTGGCCGGTACTCGTAGGCGGGGAGGAATCCGTCGGGAAGCTGCCCGCACTCGAGCCAATCCGCGGCAGACGCTCCGGGAACGACTTCGTAGCGCTTACCACCATCGGCCGCGGCCATGTACTTGCGCGCCAGGGCCGCTCGATCACGGCACTCCTCTTCTCCGCGCCCCTCGACCGTGCACTGTTCGTATACGATCTCGCCCGCCCTCCAGCAGCAGGGCAGATACCCCTCCCGCGGTGGCGCACAAACGCGCTCCCCGTCCTCATCGATCGTGTATTCGACCATCTCGGCGTAACGCTCGGAATTCCCGTGGCCCGAGTAGACCTCGAACAAACGTTGCCGCCGGGGATCGTGCAGCCCGGGCGGAAGCTGAGCGGCCAACGATGCACCATAGGGCGCGTGGATTCCCCATGCCGTGCCATGGGGAATCACCAGGCTCTCGAATCCCCAATCATCGAGTTTGTCGAAGAGTACATCCGGCGTCGGTGCGCCCTCGATGCAATCCGCAGGCAGTTCGCGCACCGGGACGCCTTCGGGGCATTCCGGCGAATCGCGTAGTTCGCGAACCCATCGATTGAAATCCAGGTAGGGCCCGATCGCCGGGAGGTCGAAGAGGGTCATCCCGGCGCGCACCGCCGCCCAGACCGGTCCCGGGAGATTGACCGCAAAGAGCCCCCCCGTGCCGGCTCCGATGGGCCGCGCCGGCACCTCGTCGTCTTCGGTGCCGAGAAGGATCACATTCTTGTGCCCGTAATGCGCATCCTTGGGATTGAATTGACTCGACGACTGGGTCCATTCCCACCCCAGGAAGGCGACCAGATCCGGGTCCTCCTCGTTCCCGGCGACCGCGTTGCACTCCCGGATCGACTTCCGGCTCTCCTCCCACTGGCGTGGCGTGAGGAACTCCGCGTGATCGTTGAGGCTGAAGAAGTCGAGCTCACCGCAAAAGCGGGCGAAGTCGCAGGCGTCCGCCGGTGGGTGCACACCCTCACCCTGAAAGAGTGGCAGCGAAAAAACGAAGGCATCCGCCGAAAAGGTCGTATGGACGTGCAGATCGCCGAAGAGGATCTGCGACCCGGTCTTCCCACCCGCGCTCTGCTCCCGACGGTCGGCGACCGCAGCCGCAGGAATGGCTTCTGCGGTGACGGGCCCACGAGGGTGCAACTCGCCCCCAACACCCTCCGAAATCAGCCAAGCCCCACCCACGAGGAGAACCAGCAGCGCCAGGCTGACGGCGAGGACGTATCCGACGACGCGAAAGACGCGGCCCATTGGCGCCTCCTAGCACGAATTTCCCGCGCGGACGCATCGCTCCGGCCCCGAAAAGAGGAGCGGATCCCACGCCGACACTGCTCACTTCGTGGTATCCTTGGGAGCGGTGCGCTCGCCGCACTCCGGCAAAAGCCCGTCCTCTCGATGCGCCGCTTCCCACTCAAACGAGGCTCAACACGTCTTCTGCTCGAGCAAGTCCACGCACACCGCGCGGTCTTGCTCGTGATTCTCTTCCTTTTCATCCTCAGTTCGGCCTTCGACGGCCTCTCGATCGGCCTGCTCGTTCCACTCCTCGGTAGTCTTCAGGGGCTCGCGAGCGGTGACCTCTCCCCGACCTTCGCCCGCTGGATGCCCTCGGCCCTCGCGGACGCCCCGGTGCGCTGGCAGGCCATGGTCGCCG
>JAPOLW010000122.1 GCA_029976905.1 bacterium
CGGCCGACGGGTGTGGGCGAACTCCACGGTCTCGACCTTCGATGGAGCCGGCGTTGCGGAGGCGACCTTCGCGGACGTGGGCGACCGCGCGGACCGGCTGGCCGCAGCGCTCCGTCGTGTCGGCGTCGGCACCGGAGACCGTGTCGAGACGTTTTGTTGGAACAACCAGCACCATCTCGAAGCCTACTTCGCGGTGCCGTGCATGGGCGCCGTGCTTCACACCCTGAACATCCGGCTCTTCCCGGAGCAGCTTGCGTACGTCATCAATCACGCCGAGGACAAAGTGATCGTCGTCGATGCGTCGCTGGCTCCGCTTCTCGCCCGCGTACGCGATCAACTCGATTCGGTCGAACACATCATCACGGTCGGCGAGGGCGACACGGCCGGCCTGGGCGAGACGCTGGCGCTCGAGGATCTTCTCGCGGCCGAGAAAGCGGGCTTCGCCTATCCGGAGGTCGACGAACGCGCGGCCGCCGCGATGTGCTACACCAGCGGGACCACGGGTAATCCAAAGGGGGTTGTCTACAGCCACCGGTCCACCTATCTGCATTCGCTCGCCATCACCGGTGCACAGGCCTTCGCTCTCAACCAGCATGACCGGATCCTCCTCATCGTGCCCATGTTCCACGCCAACGCCTGGGGGCTCCCCTACGCGGGTTGGATGGTCGGCGCGGATTTCGTTCTGCCGCAGCAATACCTCCAGGCCGGCCCACTCACCGATCTCGTCGCTCGCACCCGCCCGACCTTCTCGGGGGCGGTGCCGACGGTCTTGAACGACATCTTGCACAATGCGTCGCAGGCCGACCTCTCCTCGCTTCGTCTGGTCGTCTGCGGCGGAAGCGCCGTGCCCGAGAGCCTCTTCCGGGGCTTCGACGAGACCTTCGGCGTGACGGTGCTGCAGGGGTGGGGCATGACCGAGACCAGTCCGCTCGCTGCGGCGGCGTGGGTGCCCAAGGGAACTCCGGCCGCAGAACACTTGCAGTGGCGTGCCCGCACCGGTCAGATCCTGCCGGGTGTCGAGATGCGGGTTTGCGACGACGCGGGGGCGGAGTTGCCGTGGGATGGAGAGGCGGTGGGTGAAATCGAGGTGCGCGGCCCGTGGATCACGGGCGCCTACCACCGGGATCCGTCTCCCGAGAAATTCCACGACGGCTGGCTTCGCACCGGAGATGTGGGCTCGATCCGCCCCAACGGCTTCGTGCATCTCAGCGATCGCGCCAAAGACGTGATCAAATCGGGCGGTGAGTGGATCAGCTCCGTCGATCTCGAGAATACGCTCATGGGGCACGAAGGCGTGCTCGAGGCGGCTGTGATCGGGGTGCCCGACGACCGTTGGGACGAAAGGCCGCTCGCGTGCGTGGTGCGCGCGGGAGGTAGTCGGGTCACGCCGGCCGAACTCGACCAATTCCTCGAGGGAAAGGTCGCACGTTGGTGGAAGCCGGAGCGCTGGGCCTTCGTCGACGAGGTCCCCAAGACGAGCGTCGGGAAGTTCGACAAGAAGGTTCTGCGGCGTGCCTTCGCCGATGGAGAACTCTCCGTGGAGACGTCCTCCGTGGAGGCAACTCCGGCGGAGTCCCCCCGCGCTGGAGGTTGACCGGTCCGGTCCCCGCTGCACGCGGGCGTCCGTGCGCACGCCGACCGCCCGGGCACCTCTGCGGTGTGCACGGCTCCCCACCTTCGCCTAAGGATCATCAGGCCGTTGGTACGCGAGAGTAGGAGGGAACATGAGTGAATCCGACGCGGATCCCGTCCGTGAAAAAGTTCTTGCCTGGGTGGGCCGCTCGTTGAGCCGCTCCGGGCCCTCCCCGGCGCCCGACGAGGTGAACGTCCCGATGATCCGTCATTGGGTCGACGCGCTGGACGACCACAACCCCATCTACCTCGATCCCGAGGCGGCCGCGCAGACCCGCTTCGGCGGTCTCGTGGCGCCTCCGGCGATGTTGCAGAGCTGGACGATGGGCCGTCCGAAACTCGAAGGCATCGCCGAGCGGGGCGGTGCGCCCGACGAGATGGATCCGGACAATCCGATCCGCATTCTGGACGAGGCCGGCTATCCGGCGACGCTCGCAACCAATTCGGAACTCGAATTCGTGCGCTATCTGCGCCCCGGCGACCGCTTGTCTTCCGACGTGATCCTCGAGTCGGTATCGGAGCGCAAGCAGACCGGCATCGGCCAGGGGTATTTCGTCACCTGGGTGACCACCTACACCGACCAGGAGGGAGAGGTCGTCGGCCGACAACTCTTCCGGATCCTCAAATTCAATCCAGGCGCGGGCCTCGGAGGTGGACAGTAATGGCCGAGAAGAAGTTTGCCGCCATCGCCGAGGGCGAAGAGATACCGGCCTTCGAGTTGAACGTGACCGCGACCCGCATCGTTGCAGGGGCGATCGCATCCCAGGACTTCATGCCGGTGCACCACGATCACGCCTATGCGGTCTCCCAGGGGGCTCCGGACATTTTCATGAACATCCTCACGACCAACGGCTACGTCGCCCGCTTCGTCACCGATTGGGCCGGGCCGGAGGCCATGGTGCGCAAGATCGCGATTCGCCTCGGGGTGCCTGCGGTGCCCGGGCAGACCCTTCGTTTCACCGGACAGGTCTCGAGCACGCATGAAGAAGCCTGGGAGGGGGTCGTGGAGTTGGCCGTCCGTGCGTCCAATGACCTGGGCGATCACGCAAGCGGCACGGTCGTCCTCACCCTGCCTCTGGGCTGAATCCGCTCAGGGCGTCCCTCCGGGGTCGGGAGCGGGGAGGGTGGCGCGGAAGCGCACGGGGATCTCCTCGTCGACGGAGAGGGGGTTGAAGGAGCTGTGTGGCTCGCCCACGCCGAAGGCGGTCCGGTTCAGGACGAGGGAACCCTCGACCGTGGGTGGCGTCGACCCCAAGAGAATGAATTCGCCCGGAAGTGATTTCTCGATGTCCCGGATCCGGACGTCGTAGGTCGCGGTGAAGACGCGCCGACCGTCCCCCGCACCGCTCTTCTCGCGGACGTCGTGGACGCGGACACGGGCGGTAGGAAACTTTTCGACGTCGAAGAAGTCGGGGTCGCGCAGATGCTCGTCCCGTTTCTCGATGCCGGTGTCGAGGCTGGCCACGTCGATTTCGATCTCGACGAAGCTCGTCCCCGGTTTGTCGGGGCGAATGCGCGCATCGGTGATGCGCCAGCGTTGGAATTCACCGTCCGCCGTCGCGATCAGGTTCTCGCCGACGAAACGGATGTGGCCCGGCGGCGTCGACGCGTCCTGTCCTGCTGCCGTCGCTGCGTGCAGGGAAAGCACGAGCAGGCAGACGAGGGCTACGCCAGCAAGACGTTTTGGGTTCCGCATGCGGCTGCGCTTAGCGGATGGCGCCCCTTGCCTGCAAAGGGAGATCGCTGGAGCGCCCGCCCTCACGCCATCGGACGGCTTTCCCCCAGGATCGAGACGCGCCCGCCGATGCGGGTTTGCGGAAAATAATCCCAGATCGCGTGGTGCTGGGTACAGCGATTGTCCCAGAACGTCAGGGTCTTCGGCGTCCAGCGGACGCGGCACCACAATTTCGGATTCGACTCGATGTGGCGGAAGAGCATGTCGAGAACACTGCGGCTTTCGGCGGCGCTCAGGCCGACGATCCGGGTGGTGAAGCCGCTGTTCACATAGAGAAGTTTCCGGCCCGTGTCGGGATGGCGGACGACGATGGGGTGCTCGGCTCGGGGATGGCCGCCCTCGGGCGTCGGTAGCCCCAGGATCTCCTGCTGTTCGGTGAACGGAGCGGTGCCATCGTGGATGGCCGTCAGGCCGGAGAGAAAGACCTTCATGGGCTCGGAGAGAAGCTCGTAGGCGGCGTACATGTCGGCGAACAGGGTGTCTCCGCCTCCGCAGTCCGGGGTTTCCCGGAGGTAGAGCATGGAGCCCAGCGGTGGAATCTCGTCGCAGGTGACGTCGGAGTGCCAGCCGTCTCCCGCCGTGAACGGGGAGTGCTCGTTGGTGACGACGGGCAGCACCTCGGGGTGCGGCATGTCCGATCCGCGCAGTTGTGGGTGGATGTGCAGAGGTCCGAATCGTCCCGCCAGGGCCTTGTGTTGGGCTGCGTCGAGAGTCTGGTCGGGGAAGACGAGTACCATCCAATCCAGGAAAGCGCGCCGCAGATCGGCGTCCTGCTGGTCGCTCAGTGGAGCGGCGAGGTCGAGGCCGCGGATCTCGGCGCCAATGTGTGGTGTCAGGCTGCGCACCTCGAACGACGCATAGTCGAGGTTGCGTGCGACGACGGGGACGTGGTCGGGGCGGTGTTCGAGGGCCATGCTACCTCCAGCGGGCGAGTAGGCCACTCCCGGCGGCCGCCGTCAACGCCGGGTGTTCGGGGCCGTCGCCGGGGGGACGTTGCGGAGGCCCGGGCACAGCGCTGCGGCTAGGGGTCGGTGCGTCGGAGGCGGAAGACCCGGATGTTGCGGTCCGTGCGGGTCTCGTAGACGGACATCTGGGGAATCGCGGCGCGCACGTCCTGCCAGACGCGGGCCTTCTCGTCGTCGGAGAGGACTTCGGCGCGGGCGGTAAACGTTTCTCCAGCGGCCTGCACCCGGATCTCGGGGTTTGCTTCGAGATTGTAGCGCCAGGCTGGATGCCTCTTCTGTCCCATGGCGCTGGCCACGACGAGGTGGTCGCCGTCGTGCTCGAGGGCCGCGAGGTGGACCGATCGCGGGCGCCCGCTGCGCCGGCCGAGCATGGTGATGGTCACCATGGGCATCGCCGGGGGGCCGAAGGTCGTGAAACGACCATTGGTAGCCTTGAAGAGAATCGGGTCGAGTCGCGCCGCGACGTTCTTGATCCACCAGGTGAAGGCCGGCGAGGTCGAAAGCCGGACGAAGCTCTCCCGGTCGGGATCGTTCTCCGTTTTCGTCATGGCTGCATCCTGACGGATCGGGTCCCGTACTTCAAAGCATGCGAAGGGTTTGCCGAAACGACCTGAACCGGGGTGTAGAAGGTCACGGTCGCCGGTCGCGGCCGGGCGCGTTCGACTGCGATTGTCCGTATGCTAGCCGGATCGACGAGGCGAGGTGCCTCGATCAGGAGATTTCCGGATGTCTACACTCAAAAAAAGTGTCCATGCCTCGGCCATCGCGCTTTCGCGCCTTCTGTCTAAATTCCTTCCGGTCGGTACGCCGGTGACCTTCGTCGGCACGGAGGCAACGGCGGAGCTTTGCACGTCTCTGGCGCGGATGTCCCGCGCAAAGGTTCTCGTGGTGACCGATGCCGGTCTGGTGTCGGCAGGGCTGGTCGGACGTGTGACCGCCGCGCTCGAGACGGAGGGCGTGGAATACGCCGTCTACGACGGCGTCGAGCCCGATCCGACGTTCACCCAGGTGGAGGAGGGTCTGGCCCGGGTCGACCGGGAAGGGTGCGAACGGATTCTGGCCGTGGGGGGCGGCTCTCCGCTCGATGCGGCCAAGGTGATCGCGGCGTCCGCCACCAACGGGCGGGATCCCCGTAATCTCGAAGGTTTGCTCAAGGTTCGCCGACCGCCGCTGCCTCTCTCCGCCATTCCGACCACGGCCGGAACCGGGTCCGAGGCGACGGTAGCCGCCGTGGTTTCCGACCCCGAGACCCACGAGAAGAAATTCATCCTCGACCCCAAATTGCTGCCTGAAATGGCGGCGCTCGACCCCACCCTGATGGTGGGCCTGCCGCCGGCCGTGACGGCTGCAACGGGCATGGATGCGTTGACGCACGCGGTGGAGTCCTACCTGGCCACCACGAGTACGGCGCAGACGGAGCGCTTTGCCACGGCGGCCGTCCGCTTGATTTTCGAGAATCTTCCCAGGGCCTACGAGCGAGGGGATGACCTCGACGCCCGTCGTGCGATGGCGCTTGCGTCCTACTACGCGGGCATTGCGTTCACGCGCACGAGCGTGGGCTATGTACATGCGATCGCCCATACCTTTGGTGCCTACTATCGGACTCCTCATGGCATGGCGAATGCCATCGCCCTTCCGCACGTGCTCGAGTTCTCGCGACCGGCCGCGCAGGTCCGGATGGCGATGCTGGGCCGCTTGGTGGGCGTCGCCGATGTCGACGAGGCTCGCTCGGCAGAGGGCTTCGTCGGCGCCGTTCGTGGATTGATGACCCGGATCGGGATTCCACCGCACCTCGAGGATCTGCGTGTCGATGACGTGGCGTCAATCGCCCGCAAGGCTCTCGCCGAGGCCCACATGAACTACCCAGTGCCGCGATACATGGAGCAGTCCGATTGCGAGCGTATTCTGGGAGATATTCTCGCCTAGGGTCTGTCATCAAGCGGGCTCGTCATGTACCGTCCGCACGTGGATTGACGGCATGGCGATTCGGGACTCTCGATTCAGTGGTAACTGCGGCATGTTCGCGATCGCCCTCGCCCGGGCGGCGCAAGCGAGCGGTCGAGGCGCAATGATCGTCATTGCGCACGATGCGCGTACCCGCGACCATTTCATCCGCGGCCAGTTTCACCTCTATCACGTCGCCGTCGACATCGACGGAGTGCTCTGCGATGCGCGCGGTCATATCGCCACGGAGCGAGACATTCTTTCCTTCATGGCTTCGCCCCCGGAAGCCGCGCGCATCGACCGGTTCCTGCTCGACGGGGACTTGAGTGTCATCATTCGTCGCAAGACGCGGTGGACCGTCTCCTTCGAGAAGTATGCCGGCGAAGCCGAGCGACTCGTTCAGGGGCTCGCTCGCGGGAGCATCCTCGCTCCACCCCGGCCGGGCTCCCGCCCGCGTTGAGTCGGCGCGCAGCCTCCACCCTCCACCCTCCACCCTCCACCCTCTGAGCGGACCCCTTGCCCCGTGCGGCCCCTTGCCCCGTGCATGGATTCGCCTGGCCCCACCGCAAAGGGTCGTCTGCCGCTCGACAGAGGGCCGAGAAGGAGGCTATGAGACGCGCCCATGCGGTTCGGTGTGCGTTGGATATGCCTGGGCTTCGTCCTCTTCCTCGCGGCGTGTGGTTTCGAGCCTTCGAGTGAGCCCTGGACTCCACCTCCCGCCCCCGCCGAGGCCCGGAAGATCACACCGCGTGAGCCGTGCGCGACCCGCGTGACCGAACGCCAGCCACTTTTCGGCGATCTGCACGTCCACACCGCGGTCTCGATGGACGCAAACTCTCTGGGAACCCGCGCGACGCCCGAGGACGCCTACCGTTTCGCGCGCGGCGAAAGCATCGAGGTCTATGCCGGAACGCCCGGTGAGACGCGTTCGACGCAGATCGATCGGCCGCTGGATTTCGCCGCGGTCACCGATCATGCGGAATGGATGGCGGAGGTGTCCCTCTGCACCACCCTGGGCTCCCGCGCCTACGACTCCGACGGCTGCCGGATCTATCGGGGGGAGGGCCAATCCTGGCTCGCACGCCTCCTCGGACTCACTGGATTCCGCGCCCGCATCGGCGGGCTTCTGGGTTTGTTCGGGCGACGGGACGATGTCTGCGGCGAGGATGATTCGATTTGTCGCGATCAGCTTGCGTCGGTCTGGAAGGCGAACCAGGAGGCGACCGAGCGGTACTACGACCGATCGGCCGCGTGCGGGTTCACCACCTTCCATGCGTGGGAATACAGTCACTCGCCCCGCTCGACGAAGGTGCACCGCAATGTGATCCTGCGCAACGAGATCGTCCCCGAGCTTCCGATCTCCTCGCTGGAGACGCCGCGCGAAATCGATCTGCGTCATCAACTGGTCGATCTTTGCAACGATACGGATTCGGGTTGCGAAGCGATTGCGATCCCCCACAACCCGAATCTGTCCAACGGCCAGATGTTCAAGATCGAATACGCGGATCTGCCACTCGAAGAGCAGCGCAAGGAAGCGGCCTTGCGCGCCCGTCTCGAGCCGATCGTCGAGATGATGCAGATCAAGGGCGAGAGTGAGTGCCGGAACGGAATGTACGGTGTGCTCGGTGGTCCCGATGAACTCTGCGGCTTCGAGAAGATCCGCGACCTCGGCGGCCAGGAATTCGAGGACTGCGAGGAAGGAGCGGGCTGGGGGGCGCAAGCGGCCAGGGGATGCAGTTCCCGGACGGATTTCGTTCGCTATGCGCTCCTCGAGGGGCTGCGAGAGAAGGACCGGATCGGCGTGAACCCGTATGCCTTCGGTTTCATCGGCAGCACCGACAACCACATGGCGACCCCGGGGCAGGTCAGTGAATGGGGCGTGCCTTACAAATTCGGTCAAACGGAGCAGGCGCTGCTCGAGATCGGCGATCTCGAGCGGGCCCCCGCCTTCTGGAACCCGGGTGGGCTGGCGGGAGTCTGGGCCGAGGAAAATACGCGCGACTCGATCTTCGATGCTCTCAAGCGGCGTGAGAGTTTTTCGACCAGCGGGCCTCGCATCGTGCCGCGCTTCTTCGGCGGATGGTCGTTCGAATCCGGACTTTGCGAACGAAGCGATTTTGCGACCGCCGGATATGTCGGTGGCGTTCCCATGGGGGGGCGACTCCCGGCGCCGCCAGATGATCGTCGGGCGCCGAGCTTCGCGGTCTCGGCGCTGGCCGATCCCGGGACGGCGAGCCAACCGGGCGGGCTTTTGCAACGAATCCAGGTGGTCAAGGGCTGGGTGGATGACGACGGGCAATTCCACCAGAAGGTACACGACGTCGCCGGTCGTCCGGAAAACGGCGCTACGGTGGATCCGGCTACCTGCGCGCCCGTGGGGCCCGGCGCGACGTCGCTCTGCGGGGTCTGGACGGATCCCGACTTCGACCCGGCCGTGGACGCCGTCTACTACGCGCGTGTCGTCGAGAATCCGAGTTGTCGCTGGTCGACGCGCCTCTGTCTGTCCCTTCCCGAGAAGGACCGCCCGGACGGGTGTACGTCGGACCGGTTGCCCCGCACCATCCAGGAGCGCGCCTGGACGTCGCCGATCTGGTACGTCCCCGAAGGTCCGGCCGCGGCCGGGCGAGCCTCCTGACCCACCTTCGCCGCGCCGTCGGCGGATCGCGCGTTGGGCAGGATGCGGTGCGGGTTCCCGGGGCTTGCCGTTCTTCTCCCATCGTGGGATGCTCCCGGCCATGCCAGCAGAGGTGAATTGGTACTACTTCCGGAAGGGGTGAACGTCTTGCTCGCGCGCGTCCAAGTTTTTGGACGGAAAGAAGATCGAGCCCGCAGAGGTCGTCCCGGCCAGCCGCAAGCTCGGGCGGGAAGACGCCGTCGCCCTGGCACGCGCGGCGCGTAGGATCATCGTCGCCAAGGGCAAGAAGGTCGACGAGTTCAAGGGCGGTGCGGCCTCGGACGACGCCGTGGACGCGATGCTCGGGCCGACCGGGAACCTCCGCGCTCCGACGATCCGCAGCGGCAAGACCCTCCTTGTTGGCTTCAACGAGGACGCCTTCCGCGAACACCTCGGCTGAGGCCCAGGGCGTCGAATATCTCGGCTGAGGCCCAGGGCGTCGAATCCCTCGGCTGAGGCCCCGGGGGTCGAATCCC
>JAPOLW010000123.1 GCA_029976905.1 bacterium
CACTCCCGGAAGCTCCCCGCATAATACGCGTGCACCCCGCGCAGTGGATCGCCCCGCAGGAGGGCCCTGGTCTCGTCGTCGAGTCGTCGGACCTCGTTCTCTCCGATGAGCGTGTCGCCACCGTTGAGATGGGGCGGCGCAATCGACCCCTTCCAACGCGAGGCCCGGGCGTGGTCGGGATCGCACCAGAGGGGATTGTCGTCGCCGTAGGCCTCGGCCACCTGACGGAAGGCGTCTTCGTTGGGGTAGCGATAGTGGGGCGGCTGCGGATGCGGCTGGGCGATCCCGATGCGCGCGCGCAGTTGCTCGACGCCCTTGTCCGTGATCGACATGTATGATGTATACAGAATACCGTGTGCGAGTGGCAAGCACGCCGCGCCGGAAGAGGAGAGAGATGACGATACGGGGCGATCTCGAATGGGGAACGATTCCGGCGATGGTGCGCTCGGCCGCAGCGCGGTTTGGTGCCGCCGAGGCCATCGTGGACGGGGAGACCCGCCTCACGTTCGCGGCGTTGGCGGAGCACGTCGACGGGGCAGCGCGGGCCTTCCTGGCCGCCGGCCTCCAACCCGGCGACCGGGCGAGTGTCTGGGCGCCGAACATCCACGAGTGGATCATCGCCGCCGCCGGCCTGCAGACGGCGGGCGGCGTGCTCGTGCCGCTCAATACCCGCTTCAAGGGCCACGAAGCCGGCTACGTCCTGCGCAAGGCCGGTTGTCGCTTCCTGTTCACCGTGACCGACTTCCTGGAGACCGACTACGTCGCCATCCTACGCGATGCCGTGGGTGGACCGGGCGCCGGGCGTCCCGTCGACGGGCTCGACGCCCTGGAGGAGATCGTCGTGCTGCGCGGCAAGGCCCCCGACGGTTGCACCTCGTGGTCGGATTTTCTGGCCCGGGGTGCCGAGGTCGACCCGGCGGCCGTCGTCGCCCGTCGCGACGCTCTCGGGCCGGACGACCTCGCCGACATCCTCTTCACCTCCGGGACCACCGGCAATCCCAAGGGTGTCCTGCAAACCCACGGCAATGCACTGCGCGGCTTCCGCGACTGGTGCGAGGTCGTGGGACTGCGCGAGGGCGACCGCTACCTGATCGTCAATCCCTTCTTCCACGCCTTCGGCTACAAGGCCGGCTGGCTCTCCTGCCTCATGATGGGGGCGACCATCGTGCCGCACGCGGTCTTCGACGTCCCCGCCGTGCTGGCGCGCGTGAGCGAGGAGTCCATCTCGGTGCTGCCCGGACCGCCCACACTCTATCAATCGATCCTGGCCCACCCCGAGCTCGCGAGCTTCGACCTCTCCAATCTGCGCCTCTCGGTGACTGGCGCGGCCGTGATTCCGGTCGAGTTGATCCACCGGATGCGTCGCGAGTTGAACTTCGAGACCATCATCACCGGGTACGGCCTCACCGAAACCTGCGGAATCGCCACGATGTGCCGCTACGACGATTCGCCCGAGACCATCGCGACGACCTCCGGGCGCGCCATCCCCGGCGTAGAGGTCGAGATCCACGACGACGCCGGCCACTGCCTGCCCCCCGACACGCCCGGCGAGGTCGTGATCCGCGGCTACAACGTCATGCGTGGCTATCTCGACGAACCCGAGGAGACCGCAGCGACGATCGACGCCGAGGGCTGGCTCCATACCGGCGACATCGGCCTGCTCGACGAGCAGGGATACATCAAGATCACCGACCGCAAGAAGGACATGTTCATCATGGGGGGCTTCAATGCCTACCCGGCAGAAATCGAAAACCTGATGGCCGTCCACCCCGACATCGTCCAGGTCGCCGTGATCGGGGTCCCCGACGACCGCATGGGGGAAGTCGGGATGGCCTTCGTGGTGCCACGCGCGGACGCCGGACTCACCGCCGAGACGGTCACCGCCTTCTGCCGCGAGCACATGGCCAACTACAAGGTGCCGCGCCACGTCCGCATCGTCGACGCTTTGCCGCTCAATGCGACCGGCAAGGTCCAGAAGTTCATCCTGCGCGACCGGGCGGCCGAAGAACTCGGCCGCCGGGACTGACCGCGGCACGGCGAAGGAGGATTGGATGCCCGACGAACTCGTCGTCTCCGTGGAGGGCCACGTCGCCACCCTCCGCCTCGACCGCCCCGGTGCCTTGAACGCCCTGGGCGTTCAACTCCTCGCCGAACTCGAGCAGGCCTGGAAGCGACTCGACGCAGACGACGACGTGCGCGTGATCATCGTCACCGGCACGGGTCGCGCCTTCTGCACCGGCGTCGACGTGAAGGAATTGGCCGGAGCCGGCGACGCCATGAAGGAGTACGCCCAGCGGGTGCGGGAGAATCGCATGGGCATCACCTCGCTTCACTGCGGGGTCTGGAAGCCCGTGATCTGCGCCGTCAACGGCCTGTGCGCGGGCGGGGGCCTCCACTTCGTCGCCGACAGCGACATCGTCCTGGCTGCGGAGTCGGCCGCCTTCAGCGACCCGCACGTCTCGGTCGGTCAGGTCGCCGCGTGGGAGCCCATCGGCCTCCTGCGGCGGGGTTGGCCCCTCGACGTGGTCTCGCAACTTCTCTACGGCGGGCGCTCCTACCGCCTTCCCGCCGCGGAAGCCTACCGGCGCGGCCTGCTCGCGGAAGTCGTCCCCGGGGATCGGCTGCAGGCGCGCGCGCATGAACTGGCGCAGGCAATCGCCGAGAACTCTCCCTCGGCGATGATCGAGTCCAAGCGCGCGCTGTGGACCTCGATGGAGACCGGCCTCACCGCAGCGCTCGACGCCGGTGCCATCGCCGTGGCCGACTTCTGGTACCACCCCGACAACCGCGAAGGCCCCCGGGCCTTCGCCGAGAAACGGGCGCCCCGCTGGCAACCGCCAAGCCGCCCGAAACCCCGGGGGGGCCGGTGAGCGGCGGCACGAGCCGCGCCGCCCAGGAAGGACCAGGATGTCGGACGACGCACGCCCGGTGACCCCCGCGCGACTCGACACGGTTGCGAACCCCCAGGCCGACGACGGGCCGCGACCGCTCGGCGGCATTCGCGTCCTGGCGGTCGAGCAGATGGCCGCCCTCCCCTTCGCCACCCAGCTCCTCGCGCGACTCGGCGCCGAGGTGGTGAAGATCGAGCATCCCGAGCACGGCGAAAGCGGCCGGGCCTCGGTTCCCTTCATCGAAGATCCCCGGGGCCGCCGTCTGGGCGCGACCTTCCTGCGAAACAACCTGAACAAGAAGAGTGTCGGGATCGATCTGAAGAATCCCGAGGGGCTCGCGCTGGTCCTGAATCTCGCTGGCCGATTCGACGTCTTCTGCGAGAACTTCAAGGCCGGCACCGCCGATCGGCTCGGCATCGGTTTCGACGTCATCCACCAACGCGCCCCCGGCGCGATCTATCTCTCGGTCTCCGGGTTCGGACACGATCGCTCCTCCCCCTATGTCGATCGCGCGGCCTATGCATCGATCGTGGAAGGGATGTCGGGCATCTACGAGTACAAGCGCCGCGCGGGACGACGCCCGATGGCGAATCCGGTCGGTGCGCTCGGCGACATCAGCAGCGCCCTCTTCGGCGTGATCGGTGTGCTGGCTGCCCTCCGCCACCGCGACCGGACGGGCGAGGGCCAGCGCGTCGACATCGCGATGCTCGACGCGACGGTGGCCATGACCGACATCGTCACCAATTTCTACTCGATGGGCATCCCGGACGAAGTCGCGAGCAAGGTGGGCATCGTCGAGACCTTCGCCGCGGGCTCGGGAAATTTCGTCCTCCAGGTGGTGCGCCCGCATCACTTCGAAATCCTCGCGCAGCTCACCGGGAACGCGTCATGGCTCCGCGACCCGCGCCTGCAGGACCAATCAGGGTGGTTCGAGCATCTCGAGGAGCTGATCCGGCCCGGAATCGAGAGGTGGGCGAGCCGGTTCTCACACCGCGAGGCGGTGCGGGCCCTCTCGGCCGAAGGTCTCGCCGCCGGCGAGTCCAATACCAGCCGCGACGTCGTCGAGGACGAGCACCTCGCCGCCCGACGCATGCTCGTGGCTCTCGACCCACCGAAGGGCGGCGATCCAGTCCTCATCCCGGGCAATCCGGTCAAACTCTCGCGCATGCCCGACGGCCCCGAGCGACGCCCGCCGTGGCTCGGCGAGCACACCGAAGAGGTGCTCGCCCGGGAACTCGACCTCGACGGCCAGGCCCTCGCCGGTCTGCGAGCCCGTGGCGTGATCGGCTAGCCCGCCATGCTGCACGCCTTGCCGATGACGACACCTCCCCTTGCACGCGACAGGAGACTCCTTCGATGAGCACATCCCCCGCGATCATGCCCCAACTGATCAGCGTCGACGATCACCTGATCGAGCCCGCCCACCTCTGGGAATCCCGCCTACCGGCCCGCTATCGCGACGTCGGCCCCCGGGCAATCCTCGCGCCGCGCGGCGACATGAAACTCGTCGACGGCGTCTGGCGCGAGAAGCCCGGCACCGGAGACGACATGGCCGTCTGGTGGCAGTACGAGGACCATCTCTATCAACTCAAACAGATCATCGCGTGCCCGGGGATCCCTCCCGAGGAGGTGCAGGCCCACGGCGTGACCTTCGACGACATCGCACCCGGCTGTTTCGAACCGGCCGCGCGACTCGCCGACATGGACCGGAACTCCGTCGAAGCCTCGTTGTGCTTCCCCAACTATCCCCGCTTCTGCGGCCAGCTCTTCGCCGAGCGCAAGGACATGGAGCTCTCGAAGCTCTGCGTCGAAGCCTACAACGACTTCATGGTGGACGAGTGGTGCGGGGGCAGCGGCGGGCGCCTCATCCCCCTGTGCCTCGTGCCGCTGTGGGATGCGCAACTCGCCGCGGCCGAAGTGCGGCGCAACGCCGCCCGCGGGGTGCGTGCGGTCGCCTTCTCCGAAATCCCGGCCTGGCTCGGACTTGCCTCCATCCACACCGGATACTGGGACCCCTTCCTCGAGGCGTGCGAGGAGACCAGCACCGTGATCTGCATGCACATCGGTTCGGGAACGAAGACCGTGAACACCGGGCCCGACGCCCCCACCGTCGTGAGTGCGAACCTGATCGCCTGCAATAGCGTATCGTCGATGATCGACTGGATCTTTTCGGGCAAGTTGGAGCGCTTCCCGGATCTCAAGCTGCTCTACGCCGAATGCCAGATCGGGTGGATCCCCTATTTCATCGAACGCGCCGACGACACCTGGCAGACCCATCAGTGGGCCCAGGGAGAACGACGCATCCCCCACCCGCCCTCGCACTACTATCGCCGCAATGTCTTCGGGTGTTTTTTCAAGGATACGGTGGGCATCGAGATGTTGGACCGGATCGGCGTCGACAACGTGATGTTCGAGACGGATTACCCCCATCAGGACGGCACGTTCCCACACTCGCGCGAGGTCGCAATCGACTTGTTCGGCCACCTCGACCAGGACTCGGTCGACCGGATCGCCCGTCGCAACGCCATCGATCTGCTGGGCCTGGACCGGGCTCCTTGAGCCACGCACTGCGGGCGCGGAACATGCGGAGGGATGCGAAGTGAAACATGGCTTGCGTGATCTGCGCGTCATCGACTTCTCCACCGAGATCGCCGGACCCTACGTGACCAAGCTCTTCGCCGACGCTGGCGCTGACGTGGTCAAGGTCGAACCGCCCGGGGGAGACCCGCTTCGCCGATGGTCGGCCAGCGGCGCCGAACTCGGCGACGACGACGGCGCTCTATTTGCGTTTCTCAACGGGGGCAAGCGCTCGATCGTGGGCGCCCCCGGGGACGCGGAGATCCTCTCGCTCGTGGAGGGGGCCGATCTGGTGGTCGAATCCTTTGCTCCTGGCGTCCTCGACGGACTCGATCTGTGCGAACGCTTTCCGGGCCTGGTGCTGCTATCCATTTCGCCCTTCGGCCGCGGCGGCCCCTACACCCAACGGCCGGCGACCGAATTCACGATCCAGGCCGAATGCGGCTCGATCGACGGGCGTGGCCTGCCCTCGCAACCGCCTCTCATGGCGGGTGGACGGATCACCGACTGGGTGAGCGGCACCTTCGCCTCGGTCGCCGCGCTGGCGGCGGTGCAACGCGCGCAGCGCAGCGGCCACGGAGAGTACGTCGACTTCTCCATGCTCGAGGTCATGAACATCGCTGCGACCACCTACCGGGATCTGTTGGCGAGCCTGGCGGGCCGCCCCGAGCAACGCGGTCCGGCCCGCACCGTGGAGATCCCATCGATCGAGCCGACCGCCGATGGATGGGTCGGATTCACGACCAACTCGCGCCAGCAATATCTCGACTTCCTCGTCCTGATCGAGCGGCCAGACCTGATGGAGGACAAGGAACTCGCCCGGATCGCCGGCCGCCTCGGACGCATGGACGAGTGGAACGAGGCGGTACGCGCCTGGACCACCCGGCATACGACTGCGGAGATCGTCGAGCGGGCCACTTTGCTGCGCATCCCGGTCTCTCCGGTCAACGACGGCAAACGCGTCTTCGACCACCCTCAGTTCGCGGCACGCGGCGTCTTCGTGGAAAATCCCCGCGGCGGATTCCGCCAACCCCGGCCACCCTACCGGCTGAACGACGAGGACCCACCGCCCCCGAAGGCCGCACCCCGCCTTGGCGAGCATACCGGCCGCATCGAAGCGCACCGACGCCCGCGGCCAGGCATCGCACCCTCGGCGGCAAACGAGCCCGCCCTGCCGCTTTCCGGCCTGCGGATCCTCGACGCGACCGCCTGGTGGGCGGGACCGTCGGCGACGCACATGCTGGCGAGCCTGGGTGCCGACGTCATCCACCTCGAAGCCATCCAACGCCTCGACGGCATGCGCATGACCGGAGGCCTCTTCTCCCACCGGGAGCAGTGGTGGGAGTATAGCTCCGTCTTCCTCACCGCGAATACGAACAAGCGTGGACTCACACTCGACCTGAACGATGCCGCCGGAGTCGACGTGGCCCGGAGGCTCGTCGCGAAGTGTGACGTCTTCGTGGAGAACTTCTCGCCCCGGGTCATCGAGAAATTCGGGCTCGACTGGGATGCCGTGCACGCGGGAAATCCGCGCACGATCATGGTCCGGATGCCAGCGTTCGGCCTATCGGGTCCCTGGCGGGACAACGTCGGGTTTGCCCAGACGATGGAGCAGATGACCGGGCTTGCCTGGCTCACCGGTCACGTCGACGACCAGCCCCGCATCCAGCGCGGTCCCTGCGACCCGCTCGCGGGCATGCATGCCGCCTACGCGACTCTGGTCGGCCTCGCCGAGCGCGAGGCGACCGGCGACGGATGCCTGTTGGAATGCACCATGGTCGAGGGCGCACTCAATGCCGCGGCCGAGCAACTCCTGGAGTGGAGCGCGTATGGGGCGGTGCTGCAACGAGACGGGAATCGCGCTCCCTACGCCGCACCGCAGGGCGTGTACCCCTGCGCAGGCGAGGAGAACTGGCTGGCGCTCTCGATTGCCACCGACGACCAATGGAGGGCTCTCGTCGAAGCGTTGGGCCGACCCGGTTGGGCTGCCGCAGCGGCACTTTCGACCCGAGCCGGCCGTCGCGAGGCCCACGACCGGATCGACGAGGAGATCGCCCGCTTCACGCGGGATCGCGAACTCGAGCCAACGGTCGAGGCGTTCGTCGCCCGCGGGATTCCAGCCGCCGTGGTCTTCCGCGGCAGCGAGACGAGCCGTCACCCGCAGATGAGGGCGCGTGGATTCTTCGAGTCCTGCACGCACCCGGTGGTGGGCGAGCACCCGATCTCGACGCTCCCCTTCCGGTACGCCTCCCACCGCGCACCGTGGATCCGCCGACCGGCGCCGTCGGTCGGGCAGCACAACCGTGAGATCCTGCGCGACGTCGTCGGACTCGGCGACGCCGAGATCGACGACCTCGAGGCCCGCGAGATCATCGGCACCCGCCCCAAGGGCCTGGGCTAGTCCGCCGGCCCGCCGGGAACTCCTGCCGGCGACGGGCTTCGGAGGGGGTCAGGCCTTGGCGGCGGAACCCGGCGCCACGGGAGGCTTGCCCGCGGCATTCGACATGCCGCGGAAGAAGGCCAGGTCGCGTTCGTCGGCGGGGCGCCCCACCCGGGTGACCGTGTCGACATCGGTCGCCTCGCTCCGCAGCGCCGCCACCGTGCACCGCTCACGAGCGCGTATCGCAAAGGGATCGAAGCGGTAGTGGCGCATCGCATTCTGGTGCGTGATCCGATTCACGTCGGCATCGGAAAGATGAGCGAGCAGCGGCGCCAATTCCTCGGGGGAATTCGGCCAGGTCGTGTCACTGTGGGGGAAGTCGCACTCCCAGCACACATTGTCGAGATTGAAGTGACCGAAGAGTTCGACGCCGACGGGGTCCGAGATGAAGCAACACAGGACGTGGCGCAGAAAGACGTCGGTCGGCCCCATCCCGTCGGGAAATTCGTGGCGCGTCCAGCCACTATGACGCTCTTGCACGTGCTCGGCGCGCCACAGGAAGTAGGGAATCCAGCCGATGTCCCCTTCGGTCAGCGCGAAGCGGAGCTCCGGGAAACGCCACCAGATGTCATTCCAGATCAGGTCGCCCAGGGTGTAGATCGACATCGCCGATGAGATCGACATCGCCACCGATGCGGGCGCGTCCCGCGTCGTACTCGGACTCCGCGAGGAGGAGCCGATGTGACAGCAGAGAACGGTACCTGCGTCACAGCACGCGGCAAAGAGTGGATCCCACGCTCCCGAATGGATCGACGGCATCTTGAGTGCCGCCGGATTCTCCGAGTAGGTGACCGCGTGACAGCCCTTCTTCGCCAGCCGCCGCACCTCCTTCGCCGCGAGTTCGGGATCGAAGAGCGGCAGGATGCCGCAGGGGATGAAGCGGTCGGGGTAGCTGCCGCACCACTCGTCGACGTGCCAGTCGTTGTACGCCTGGATCATGACCTCGTTCACGGTCCGATCGGGCCCCTCATTGAGCACCTGTCCGGCGAACCCCGTGAAGTTCGGAAAGTTGAGACCGGCCAGGACGCCTCCGGCCGACATGTCGCGCACCCGTTCGTGCACGTCCCAGCAGCCCCGGCGCATTTCGTCGTAACGGTGCGCGTCGGCGTTGTAGTACTCGCGCGGCTTGCCCGCGGCAGCGTTGAGGCCCAGATTGCGACCGGGCTTGCCCTCGTACCACCATTGCTCGCGACCGTTCTCGTCTTCGCGGACGACCGGTGCCTTGTCGCGGTAACGCGCGGGCACGTGGCGGACGAACATGTCGGCCGGCTCACAGATGTGGTCGTCGACGCTGACCAGAATCATGTCTTCGGGCTTCATCCCTTGCTCCTTTGCCCTTCCCGGGAGCGACCGTTGCGCGCGGCCTGCTCTGGACAGCCCGCTCCGGAAGATGTCCCCGAACCCGTATCTTCAAACCATCGGGCTGTCGATACCGGTCGGTGCCCGGGAC
>JAPOLW010000124.1 GCA_029976905.1 bacterium
CCATCGAAAGATCCGGAATCCTCCGGCGCGCAACGCAAGGAAAGCCCACGATGACCGACACCGAAACCTTCCGTCAGGAAGCCCGTTCCTGGCTCGAGGAGAACTGTCCCCCGTCCCAGCGGACGCCGCGCGAAGGCGAGACGCCGCCGGCCTGGGGCACGCCCGAATTCACGGCGGAAGCACGGCAGTGGCACGAGCGCTGCGCCGACAAGGGCTGGACCTGTCCGACGTGGCCGAAGGAATACGGCGGCGGTGGGTTGTCGAACCAGGAAGACCGAATCCTCCGGCAGGAGGTCGGTCGAATCGGGAGCATGATTCCCGGCGGCAGTTTCGGAACCCACATGCTCGGTCCGGTGCTGCTCGAATATGCCAACGAGGATCAGAAGAGGCGCTTTCTTCCCGACATCGTCCACGGTCGCACGATCTGGGCGCAGGGTTATAGCGAGCCCGGTGCCGGATCCGACCTTGCGAGCCTGCAGACGCGCGCGGAGCGCAAAGGGGACGAATACGTCATCAACGGATCCAAGATCTGGACGACCGGGGCCAACAACGCCGATTGGATGTTCTGCCTGGTGCGCACCGACCCCGACGCGCCCAAGCACGAAGGCATCAGTTTCATCCTCTTCGATCTGAAGAGCCCGGGCGTGACCATCTCGCCCATCGAGCTCATCAGCGGGGCGTCCGAGTTCTGCCAGGTCTTCTTCGAGGATGTCCGGGCCCGGGCGGACAACCTGGTCGGTGAGAAGAATCGTGGATGGGACATCGCCAAGCGTCTCCTGCAGCACGAACGCTCGATGATCTCGGGAATGGGAGTGGGCGGAGGCGCCGCGCGCAGCGGCGGGGCGAAGAAGCGGGTGGCCAAGCAGCATCGCGGGCTGGCCGACATGGCCGTCGCCTACGTCGATGTGGAAGACGGGCGCATCGTGGACGACGCGCTGCGTGACGCGATCACCCAGAACGAGATGGACACCATCTGTCTCACGCTCACGATGAAGCGCGCCGGTGAAGAGGCGAAGGCGGCCCGGGGGCCGGGCCACACGGCGTCCATGTTCAAATGGTATGCGACCGAGCTGAACAAGCGCCGTCAGGAGATTCTGGTGTCGGCACTCGGGACGCAAGCGCTTGGCTGGGAGGGGGACGCCTTCGCGCCCCACGAGCTCCAGCAGACGCGAAGCTGGCTGCGTTCCAAAGGCAACTCGATCGAGGGCGGCACCTCCGAGGTGCAGATGAACGTGATCGCCAAGCGCGTTCTCGGCCTTCCCGACTGAGGAAGAAGACCATGGCTCTCGTCCTCAGCGAAGAACAACAAATCCTTCAGGAAACCGCCCGTGACTTCGTCCGGGCCAACGCTCCGATCGATCACCTGCGATCGCTGCGTGACAGTCGGGACGAGACCGGCTTCTCGCGCGATCTCTGGAAGGAGATGGCGGGACTGGGTTGGGCGGGGCTTGCGTTCGACGAAGAGCACGGCGGCAGCGGCCTCGGTTTCGCGGAGTTGGGCGTCCTCTTCGAGGAATGCGGTCGCACCCTGGTCCCGACCCCCTTTCTTTCCTCGGTCGTCCTGGCCGGCGGGTGCGTCCGGGCGGGTGTGGCGGAGCCGCTTCGCGGGCGCCTTCTTTCGGGGGTCGCCCAGGGCGAGACCCTGCTCGCGCTGGCCATGGATGAAAAGGCGCACTTCGATCCCTATGGCGTGACGACGCGGGCGGTCAAAGAGGACGCGGGCTACCGCATCACCGGAGAGAAGAGGTTCGTCCTCGACGGGCACGTGGCCGATCACCTCGTCGTCGTGGCGCGCACCTCCGGGCAGCCGGGCGAGCGGGCCGGGCTGTCGCTCTTCGTCGTCGACGCTCTTGCCGAAGGGCTCTCCGTCGACCGCACGGTGATGGTCGACAGTCGCAACGCAGCCCGGGTGAAGCTCGATGGGGTGCTGGCCCAGGCACTGGTCGGCGAGGTCGACCGTGGGGCCGACGTGCTCGACCCGGTGCTCGATCGCGCGACGGCGGTGCTCTGCGCCGAAATACTCGGCCTCATGACCGAAGCCTTCGAGCGCACCCTCGACTATCTCAAGACCCGCGAACAATTCGGCACCAAGATCGGCACCTTCCAGGGGCTCAAGCATCGAGCCGCCGCCCTCTTCGCCGAGCTGGAGCTCTCGAAATCGATCGTGCTCGAGGTGCTGCGGGCGATCGACGAAGAGGGCCCCGACGTGCCCACGCTGGTGAGCGTGGCCAAGGCGCGCTGTTCGGACGCCGCGACCCGCATCACCCAGGAAATGCTGCAGATGCATGGTGGCATCGGCATGACCGATGAAGCGGACATCGGCTTCTTCTTGAAGCGTGCGCGGGTGGCCGACCTCACCTTCGGGGATGCCGCCCACCACCGACGTCGGTTCGCGGGCCTGCAGGGGTACTGAGGACGGACGGCCGCGCGCGCGTCGGCACGAAGGGCTCGCCCCTCGTGCCGATGCGCGGCCGTCCGGCTCCCCGGCGTCCTCAGACGAGATTCTTCAAGCGCTCGAGGGTCTGCTGACGGTCGCGCAGAGAGTCGCCGATCAAACTCACGTTGAGCGCCGTCACGCCGGACTCGCGGTACTCGGCCAGTCGATCCCGCACGAAGCCCTCGGGTCCGACCAGAGTCGTCTCCTCGATGAAGGACGAGGGAATCGCGGCGGCCGCTTCCTGCTTGCGCCCAGACAGGTAGAGATCCTGGATGTGCGCCGCTTCCTCCCGGTACCCGTAGCTTGCGAAGATGTCGTTGTAGAAGTTCTTTCCGCGGGCGCCCATGCCACCCACGTAGAGCGCGATCCCGGGACGTCCGTGGTCACGGTACGATTCCAGTCCGTCGCCGATGCCGACCAGGCCGCCCGCGTAGACGTCGAGTGGGCGCCGGGACGGATCCCGTCGTGCCTTGCCCTTGTCGAGAGCTTCGCCCCAGCAGTTCCGAGCCTTCGTCGGATGGTAGAAGACCGGAAGCCACCCGTCGGCGAGGGCGGCGGTCTGTTCGACGCTCTTTTGCGCCAGGGCGGCGATGACGATCGGGATGTCGTCGCGCACGGGGCGGGTCAGGATCTTGAGCGGTTTGCCGAGTCCCGTGCCGCGGCCGGCGGGCAGGGGCAGCGGATATTTCGGACCCTCGTGGGTCACGATCTCGCGGCGCCACACCTTGCGGCAGATCTCGATGATCTCACGGATGCGCGTCACCGGCGCGTCGAAGGGCACGCCATGGAAACCTTCGATTACCTGGGGCCCCGAGGTGCCCAGGCCGAGGATGGCGCGGCCTTCGGAGAGCGCGTCGACTCCCGCCGCCGACATGGCCAGTAGACTGGGGGTGCGGGTGTAGATGGGCAGGACGCCCGAGGCGATCTGCACGCGCTCGGTCTTGGCCGCCAGGTAGCCCATCTGGCTCACTGCGTCGAAGCCGTAGGGCTCGGGGACCCAGACGGTGTCCAGGCCGGCCTTCTCCAGTTGGGCAATCTCCTCGGCTGCCCGGAGGAATCCGGACGCATAGCTCAGGGTCGTTCCGATTTTCACGGTTTCTCCTCGAATCTGCAGAAATTTCAGTTGGTTGCAGGGCCGTCTTCACCTTCTGGGCCAGGCTTCGGCGGACCCGGTCGAGTTTTTTCGAGAATATTTCCTTGTCCTCCTTGCTGGTGACCCCCTATTGTGAATAAGGGAAAGTACAGAAGTTCTTTCCTTGCGCAATGCTACGGACTAGTATCTAGCTTCTGCTCGCGCCGTTCCGCTTTTTGGTCTCGAAAACCCCGGAGGTACCCCGTGCTCGTCTCTTCTCGAATCGTTCTTGCTGTCCTTGTCGCCGGGCTTTCTGCAGCCGTCGCGAGAAATGCCGCTGCTTGCGAAATGGTGCATGACCTCAAGCCAGCGGATGGTGCCGCGTTCTGCGATCCGGAGTGGACGGCTCTGTGTAATGGAGACCCGCAGTACGCTACGTGGCGTCCCTATAACAACGATCTTTGCGGAGACCCCAGCAACCCGGCTCAAATCGCGAGCTGCAACCCCTGCAACCCCGCCAAGTACCCGCCTGGGTTGCCGCTGCCCGACTTTTGTGGAGGCGCGGGCGTTTGCTGGACCGGTCCCGGCTGCGTGCCGCAGCAGAACACGCGATTCCAGGGGGGCCGTTGGATCATGCACAAGGGCAAGTATCCCGGGAACCCAGGGATTCCCCCGAGCGAACTGGTCATCGACCGCGTCGACATGTTGTCCACGAACCTCCGGACCGGCCAGAAGGTCCGCATGGCCGCGAAGGCATCGGTCGACTCGAGCAACCCGGCTGGCTCGGTTTGTCCCGCACCGCCCGGAGTCGCCGGTTCCACCGCCCTCACGTGCGACGTGATCCAATATCTCATCAAAGGTACAACGCGGGTCTGTCCCGACGGCACCACGAACTGCAAGAAAGGCGTCACGGATTTGCCGATTTTCGACAAATTCGGAGATCCCGAGCAGCTGATGCGTGGCGTTCCGGTCAATACCGGCAAGGCGGAGATCGAGCACGTCCGCACGAGGAACCCTTCGTTCTGGTACCATGTATGTTGCACCGGTCTGTCCGGCGCCCCCGGGGACGTCATCGCAGAAGACGGCTGGTACACGCTCCGTAAGCCCAACGATCTGACTGGATCGTCGTGCGCGGTGATCGACTTCCGCCCTGGCGGTTGGCAGCAGGCAGATTGGCCCGATGCCGGAGATCAACCGGTCTCGTGCCAGCCGATCAACTGATCCTTCTCTGAGCGTCGGGTAGAGATCCCGACCAACGTCTGCTCGGACGCCGCGCGCCGGGGACACTCTCGTCCCTGGCGCGTCGTCGTTTGGGTTCGAGGGAATCGCGTCCGCGGTCGGACTCCCGATCGGCTCGTCCGGTTGGATCGGGCACTCTCCTGCGAGAGCACCGGGATGCGACGCCCCAGCAGCCCGCAAATCGCCTGCACGGGACTCGGCTGCCCACCCTCGGGGTTGCGGTCTGCGCCCCGATCAGCGCCAAAAAGGGGCTTCCCGGATCCTGCGACGTCGCGGTATCCTCTAGCGAACGTTGGGGGATGGTTCGTGCTCGAATGTTCCCCGGCGCATCGGGCCGGGCGCAGTGATCGTACGCCTTCAGTGATCCTCCCGACGTCGTTCGGGCTCGGGCCTGATTCCTCCCTTTTTTTTGACAAATCGGAGTTTGGATCATGATTGGCAGGCCACCTCGCGGCCGCCTGGTCGACTCGTGCGGCCCGGCGGTCGTTCTCGCTGGAATCGTACTCTCGTGTTGCGTCCCGAGGACGGCAGGCGCGCAAACCATCCTGCTCAGCCTCAGCGGCGCTCCGTCGGGGGGGCAGAGCAACGACAATTCCCAGATGCCGGCGACGTCCGAAGATGGTCGCCACACTGCATTCTCGAGCGCAGCCAACAATCTGGTGGTCGGCGATCCGGACGGTCGCAAGGACGTCTTCGTGTACGACCGCGTCCTGGGAACGACCGTCATGGTGAGCGTCGACGACGACGGAAACTCCGCCAACCAGGATTGCGAACGCCCTTCGATCTCCCGAGATGGGCGCTACGTCGCCTTCGACAGTTCAGCGCCGAATCTGGTGCCAAACGACATGAACGGCATCCGGGATGTTTTCTTGCACGATCGCGACCACGACGGGAACGGTATCTTCGACGAAGCGGGAGGTATCCGAACCATCCGGGTGAGCGTGGACGAAGAGGGGCTCGAGCGCTCCCGGGCGAGCAGCTTCGCCTCGATCTCGGGAGACGGACTGTGGGTCGCTTTTCAGGGAAACAAATCCTCGGGGCAGTCTGACATCCTCGTGTACAGCGTCTCCTCGGGAGTCACCAGGAAGCTCAGTGTCGATTCCGAGGGCATTCCTGGAAGTGGAGACAGCGAGAATCCGCACCTTTCCGGTGACGGCCGCTATCTCGTCTTTGACACGAGTTCCACGCTCACGCCTGAGGATACGAACGGCAGAATCGACGTCTACCTCGTGGACCGCGATCAAGACGAGAACAGCGTCTTCGACGAGCCGGGCACGTTTCACACCGAGAGAATCAGCGTGGCGGTGGGGGGAGGCGATGCAAACGGCGTCAGCCAAGGACCGTTCGTGTCGGATGATGGCGAATCCATCGTCTTCTCCAGCGTTGCGTCCGATCTGATCGATCTCGACAACAACGGGAAACGGGATGTCTTCGTGCGCGATCGTGCAACCGGAACGACTTTTCTGGTCAGCGCTGCCGCCGATGGCACGCAGGGGAATGGGGAGAGCACGGCGCCGGTTCTGTCCCGGGACGGTCGAGTCGTCTTGTTCACGACGGCGTCTTCCAACCTGATTCCCGGTGACACCAATCAGCGACGCGATGTGATGGGCTACGACCGCGACATCGACGCGGATGGGAACCTCGACCAGCCGGGCAAGACCCTACTGTATCGCGTCAGTGTGGACACGGGCGGCAACGAGGTGAACGGTGACAGTGGCGATTCGTTGCGACCGGGGGTTTCTGCCGATGGGCTCTTCGCCGCGTTCGACAGTAGCGCGCCCGACCTCGTTTCTTCCGACACGAATAGCAAGCGTGACATATTCGGCCGCTTCCTGTCCGAGTGTGGCGACTTCATTCGCACCGTCGATGAAGAATGCGATGACGGCAATTTCATCGACGGAGATGGTTGCGACGCGAACTGTACCGTCACCGCGTGTGGAAATGGAGTCCAGACTGCGGGCGAGGAATGCGACGACGGCAACGCGGTCGAGGGCGATGGGTGTGACACGAACTGCACGCAGACCGGTTGCGGGAATGGCATCCCGACCGCTGGCGAAGAGTGTGACGACGGCAATGGCGTCGAAGGCGATGGCTGCGACACGAATTGTACCTTCACGGGCTGCGGCAATGGGATTTCCACACTTGGCGAGGCATGCGACGAGGGGGCCGACAATGACGTGGGCGGCTGCTGCTCGGGACTTTGCGCCCTCATCGACTTCGACTCCGACGGCGTCTGCGACGTCGATGATCTGGCGGACATGAGTAACGCCGATCTGAATATGGTCTCCGTACGAGACTCCGGCGGCGACCCGGACCGCCCGACCGGAAGTCTGTCGTGGAATGGTCGGTTGTACATCGACGGGGTGGCGCCCTACCACTCCGCCGCGGCTCTTCTCGCACAGGCCGAGTCCACCGGGTTTCGCGTCGAAGTCCATTCCTCGTTGGACCAGCCGACGACCGCGGACGCGCCGGTCTACGCTTTCGACCTCGCGCCGTCGGACTGTGTCTTCCGGGGTACGGTGGGAGCCCGCAAGCGCGCCAAGTGCAAGAAGACCCTGCCCTTGCCCCATCTGACCGTCCTCAAGTTCGGCCTGTCGGCACGATCGAACGCGGTCAGCGTGAAGGGAGGGGCCAAGCGCGCGGAGCTGTACGCTCCGCTATCGGGTCCGCTGCATATCGTCCTCGGGGTCAACGGTCCCGATGCGCTCGAGTTCCAGGCCTCCCTGGGGAATTGCAGTCGGAGAGGAAAATCCCGCTTTACGATGCGGTGCTCGCCCTAGGGTCTGCCCTGTCCCGCATAGCGAGAATTTCCCAGAAAACGGGCGAGTTCCCTGTTGCGCTGGGCCGGCGTATTGCGGACAATCCCTAACTGGCGTCGCCATTTCCCACGTTCGCTCCCGACTTCCGCTTCCCTCACCACGCGCGACTCCTTTTTTACACGAAAATTCGGTCAAGGAAGTTTTCCATGGGAATCGCGTTCAGACTCCTTTCGGTGTTCGCGCTGCGGACTTCGTCCGTTTTGCTCGTCGTCGCCCTGTGGGCCGCCAACGTCGTCGCCGCCGAGTGCGGCGGCGGCACGGTTTGTCAATGCGGTGACCTCGTCGTTGCCGATGCGGTGCTCACCGGACACCTCGACAGCTGTACCGGCCATGGGTTGCGCATCCGGTCGGGGAATCTGGATTGTGCAGGTCATCAGATCAGCGGCACGGGAGAGGATCAGGGCTTCACGGGCATTCGCTTCGATGGGGGAAGTGGTTCGGCCGTCCAGAACTGTCGGGTAAGAAACTTCCGCAACGGAATTCTCGTCGACGGGGGAAGCGGCCACACGGTGTCGGCCAACACCGTCTTCAACAACCGTCACGGAATCTGGCTGGGCTCGGGTGCCAACGACGTTTCCATCGATGGGAACGAAGTTCGGGACAATTTCGACGAGGGGATCCACCTCGGTTCGGCGACCGGTGGGAACGCCGTCTTGAACAACACGATCCATGGCAACGACGGGGAAAACCTCTACCTCATTCGGACCAGCGGAAACACAATTTCGGGAAATACCGTCGATCAGTCCAAGTCGGCGGCAATCCTTCTCAAGCACAGCACGGACAACGCCTTCACGAACAACGTCATCTTGAAGCGACCGATCGTGATCCGGGGCGATTCGCATGGCAACACCTTCACGGGGACCCAGCTCGCCGCAGGCGGCTTCTTGCTGCGCTCTCTCGAGGAGCCCGAAGGCGTGTGGAGCCATCCACATGACACCACGATTACCGGCGGGCAGATCGACGCGAGCACATGCTTCGAGTTCCAGGGGGCCTACGGCAATTCCGTCGATGGTGTGACGGTCGATACCTGCCGACATTACACGGAGCTCGAGTATGGCGGACTCGTGCCGTATGGGAACTCGGTTTCCGTCATCGACTCCTCGCCGCAGGGGAACGGCGGCAGCGGTGGTGGAGGCGGCACGGGCGGCCGTGGCAAGCTGCGATTCAACCGGAAGACACCCGGCCGGGACAAGCTCAAGGTTTCGTATTTCTATTCGTCGGCCGGCGAAGTCTCGCCGACTTCCGAAGATATTTCCGTGACTCTCTCGGACGGCGATAGCGTGGTCTTCCATGCCGAGATCCCAGCGGGACGACTCGTCGAAAGCTCGCCCGGATATTTCCGTTACTTCGACAAAGACGGCACGTCCATTCCGGGCCTCCGGGAGTTCCGCGTACGGCACTATTTTGGCGATCTCTGGCGCCTGCATCTCAAAGCCAACGCCAACATGAGCACCGCCGATCAGCCCGAGATGACACTTTCCTGGTCCATTGGAGACGATGATTTCGCGACCACCGACACCTGGCAGCAGAAGCGTCAGGGTTGGAAGCTACGGAACTGAGCGATGATCATGTCCTCGCAACCGATCCGGACGGAACAGCGCGTTTGTCTGCAAAGGCGGGAAGGCCTGGGAGTCCCGC
>JAPOLW010000125.1 GCA_029976905.1 bacterium
CCTTCGATCCGGAACCTGCTGGAGGCGGCCAATCCCGATTTCTTCGACAAGTGCAACGCGACCAGCCCCTACTCCTTCCGCACCTTCTCCCAGATGCTCTACCAGGCCACGAACTACGGTCTCTGGGGCAGCGTTGCCTACGATGTCGGGTCGGTCGGCGTCCTCGACGAACTGACCCTGAAGCTGCTTGGGTCCTGGCGCAAGAACGAAAACCGGGTTCGTGAAGACATCGACCTCACGGAAGACCTCATCATCGAATTGACGAACCTCAACATCGGCGACGTGACCGGCGCACCCTCACGCACAGACGCAAGCCTCGTCGAAGCCCAGGTCTTCGGTACTGCCCTCGACGGCACCATCGATGCCATCGCCGGCTTCTTCGCGAGTTGGCAGAACAACGACCGGGCCGATGTCATTCGCACCAATCCCCCCTTGCTCGACACGGTCGGCGGCTTCACGGTCGCGCCCGTCGCGCAGGATGACAACGACTGGGCCTTCTACGGCCAGGCGACGTGGGACCCGCTCGACTGGCTGAGCGTGACCGGCGGCATCCGCTACACCAGCGAGACCCGCGGCACGACGCGTTCGACGATCTTCCCGGTCGGCGACGGCTCCACGACCGACCCCATCGTCGTCTCGTCCGGCGGCGACAGCAAGACGTTCAGCCAGTGGACGCCCATGGCGAGCCTGCAACTCCTCGCCCCCGACGACCTGCTCGGCGACTCTACCGTGGATCACCTCATGGGCTACTTCACCTACTCCAAGGGTTTCTCGAGCGGCGGCTTCAACGCGGTCGTGGGCAGCAACAGTGACCTCGGCGGCCTCATTCCGTTCGAGCCATCGACCCTCGACAACTTCGAGATCGGCTTCAAGACCGTGGCCTTCGATCAACGCGCCACCTTCAACATCGCGCTCTTCTACATGGACTACGAGGACATCCAGGTCACCCAGGCCCGCACGGTCTTCGTGCCCGGACAGGAGCTTCCCGAAAACGTACGGCTGATCGTGAACGCCTCTTCGGCCACCCTCAAGGGGCTCGAGGCCGAACTCCTTACGCGCCCGATCGATGGCCTGCTGATCAACGCGAACATCGGCGTCCTCGACTCGACGTTCGGGGATTTCGAGGACATCTCCGCGCTCGACGCCGTCACCGAACTCAACCGACGCGGGGAGACCTTCAACCAGGTCCCGGCCTTCACCAGCTACATCGCCGCCCAATACTCGTTCGAGATCGACGTTGGCGCCGATTGGCTCGACGGCTGGCTCACCCCGCGCATCGACTGGTACTACCAGACCTCGGTGCACAACGTGCAGCCAGAGGACCCGTCCGGCCACCTGTCCCCCTACAACCTGGTCAACGCGCGGCTCTCTTTCGACTTCGCGGACGATCGGGCTCAGGTCGCCCTGTGGGGCCGCAACCTCGCAGATGCCCGCTTCTTCAATACCAGTGGCGGCACGACCGGCACCTACGGCTACTCGCTCCAATACTACGCCCCGCCGATCTCCTGGGGGGGCGAAGCCAGCTACCGCTTCTGAGCCACGGCGGCGACGCCGGACGACTGGTTCTACGATCCTTCCGAGCGGGCCATTCGGCGCGTCTGCCAAGGCGAGTGCGGGTCTGGGGACCGGCCCTGTCTGTAGTCGGTTGACAGAGTGAACCTTTGATCGCCACAATCCGACGGCAGGGCGGCTTTCTCTGTCTCCACGACCGCCCCGGCTCGTCGATGTCTTCCCAACACCGCACCCGCATTCACGCCACGATCACGGCTCTGTGCGTCTTTCTCGTCGTCACCGCGGACGATTCCCGAGCGGATGGCGAGCGAGACCCGGCCTTCGGAAGCAACTCGATCGCCGCCATCGAGGCGGGCGTGCCCATCGCCCGCTCGGCAGGTATCGCCCGTCTCCCAAACGGCAAAATCGTCATCGTGGGGCATACGACGACGGGGGACGTCGTGGTCTCCCGGCTCCGCGTGAACGGCGCGCTCGATCCGACCTTCGGCACCGACGGTGTCGTCCTCCTCCACCTCGGAGGCAAGGAGGAGGCCGTGGGAGTCGCTGTACAGCGCGATGGAAAGATCCTCGTTGCGACGACGCGTACGAAGGATGGACGGGTCGAATTCGCGCTGGCGCGGCTCACGACCGTCGGTACGCTCGACGCTTCCTTCAACGACAGCGGCAAGCGCGTCCTCGACTTCGGGTCGAGCGCCGAGAGCCGGGCGGGCGACATTGCCTTGCAGATCGACGGACGCATCGTCGTCGTGGGGACTCGAACGAACTCGAGCGGTTCGGTTTTCGCGATCGCTCGGCTCCTGCCGGATGGCTCATTCGACGCGAGTTTCGCTGGCAACGGAAAGCGTGTCGTCGATTTTGGCACCGAGAACGGCAATGACGCCAGCGCTACCGCCGTCGCCGTCCAGGACGACGGCGGAATCGTCGTCGCCGGCTCGCTCGAGGGATCGGCGGGCACCAGTTTCGCCCTCGCACGCTTGACGCCCGAGGGAGATCTCGACGAAACTCTCGATGGCAACGGCAAGGTCGTCACCGAATTCGGCGCCGACGCTTTCGCCGAAGCCGTCACCGTCTGGCCGACCGGGCGCATCGTCGCCGCCGGGACGCGGCGGGGGAGCGACGACGACTTCGCGGTCGCCGTCTACACCCGGCGCGGCCAGCTCGACGAACGTTTCTCGGGGAACGGGAAGATTTCGATCGACTTCGCCGCCGACGAATCGGCGCGCGACATCGTCCTGCAGCCCGACGGAGCCATCGTGGTCGTGGGAACCCGGGTGGGAGGCGGTGGCACCGACTTCGCCGTGGCCCGCTACCTCTCCGACGGAACGCCCGACTCCACCCTCGACGGCGACGGCAAATTGCGGATCGACCTCTTCCCCGACGACGCCAGCACCGACGAAGGGGCCGGTGTCGCGCTCCTCCCTACGGGGCAGATCCTCGTTGGCGGCGCTTCGACGCGTGGGGAGGCAACGGCGCTCGTCGCGATGCGCCTGCTGTCGAAAAACGTCACCCCGAAGGGTTTGCTCGAGGTTCCCGGAGACGGCTCCGACCAAAGCGGCATCGGACTCCTCTCCGGCTGGGTCTGCGATGCGAGGGGCGTCTCCATCGTGCTCGACGGAGCCGCAGCCCCCCTGCGCACGGCCTACGGAACGCCGCGCAACGACACGGCCACGACCTGCGGCGACACCAACAACGGCTTCTCTCTCCTCTTCAACTGGTCGATCCTCGGAGACGGGTTCCACATCGCCCGCGGACTCGCCGATGGCGTCGAGTTCGGCCTTGCCGTATTCCAGGTGGCCACTCTCGGCGAAAGATTCATCCGCGGGGCGGAGGGCGACTTCCTCCTGACCGGTTTCCCCGAGAACGGGGACACCTTTCGCCTGGTCTGGAAGCAGAGCCTCCAGCGCTTCGTGGTCGCCGATGCCGTGAGCGGCCCGGCGTCGACCCCCCCAACAGGTTCCCAACCGTCGCAGCCGGCCGCAGTCGTCGGGGTGCTCGAGAATCCGGCGAAGGACTCGGCACAAAGCGGCATCGGAATCATCTCGGGATGGGTCTGCGACGCCAATCAAATCGTCGTGCGAATCGACAGTGGCCCTCCGGAAGTCGCCGGCTACGGCCCCCGCCGAGACGACACCATCGATGCCTGCGGCGACCGCAACAACGGCTTCGGGCTGCTCCTGAACTGGGGCCGGCTCGGCGACGGGCTCCACGACGTCGTGGTCTTCGCCGACGGTGAGGTCCTCGATACGGCACGATTTACGGTAACCACCTTCGGTGTGCCGTTTTTGCGGGACGCCGACGGGCAGTTCACCCTCGGCGATTTCCCCGAGCTCGGCGATGAAGTCGACGTCGACTGGGACCGCAGCCAGCAGGGCTTCGTGGTCACCGACTATCGGGCCGCCGGATCTTGAGACCAGATCGGGGCGACGGCAGCGCAGACCGCCAGCGCCCCGATCGCGGCCTCCCTACTTCGCGGCGAGACCGACGTCACCCATGGCCGCGCGACAACGGGCGCTGACCTTCTCTCCCGCTCCGCTCAGGCAGGCGACGAGTCGCCCCTCGCCCGCTTCGACGCTCGCGCACTGTTCTTCGATGTCTTCATCGCATTCGTTGGCCACGTAGGTGAGCGCGGCCACCGCTCGCTCGAGTTGGGCCGCGGCGTCGTAGAGCGCGTATTCGCAACGCCCCGAGAGCTTGTCGCCGTGCGCGTAGAGACACGCAAGGCCCCGCCCCTGGCCCGGCGTGACGTTGCTGCAATACTCCGTGATTTCCTTCTTGCAGCCGTCCTGCACGATCTCGAGCGGGTTCTGCTGGGCCAGCGCGACCGAGGCTCCAACCGCCACCACTCCGGTCAGAATCGTCATCTTGAAGATCTTGCTCATTGCGTTCTCCTCCTCGTTGCGGGGCGCTCCACGAGGGTTGCGCCCGGGTGTCCGTTGCGGGTAACGCGGCGACAGTTCGCATTCAAGAACAGACGTCCCAGAGGCGGAGCAACACACGACCGATCGATCGGGAGCAGCGAAACGACCGGTCGCCCCGCGCACCCGATTGCCGACTGGACGGCTTCAGGACTCCGGGGCCCCGCGCTGCTCGAGCAACGCGATCGCACGGCCGGGCCAGTCCACGGTCGCTCCGACCGCGCCGAGATCGTAGAGCCGCGCGAGCTCTCCATCGTCGCGAACGCCCCATCCGCGCACCTCGAGTCCGCGATCCTGCGCCCGCGCGATGGTCCGCGGCTCGACCTCGGCAGCGCGCACGCCAATCTGCTGGAACCCGGACGCCGCCGCCTGGTCCGTCCAGTAGTCTCGCACCTGCGCTGCGGTGCATCCTTCGAGTTCTGGGCGAAACTCCGCGCTCCGCACCGCGTCGAACGTATCTCGCAGCAGGAGGCAAAGTGGGACGTCGTCGGCAAGGCGTCTCATCTGGCGCAGTGGCCGCAGAGAGAAGGAGGTCACCGTGACGCGATCCCGAAGCCTGTGGTCGTCGATCACCTGCAGAACCCGCAAGGGCAGAAGGTCCTCGAACCCCTTCATCTCGATGTGATAGCGCACGCGATCGCCGATCTGCGCAAGAACCTCGTCGAGACCAACGAGACAGGTACCCGCGTAGGATCTCGCTTCTTGCGGATGGGTCCGATCGAACCAGGCTCCGATGTCGGCCTGGCGCAAAACCGAACCCGGATAGTGCCGCACCCGACCATGGAGTGGCGTCTTGCGGTCCAGGCGATCGTCGTGAAAAACCACGATCTCTTCGTCGGCAGAAAAGCGCACGTCCAGTTCGACTTCGCGCGCACCGAGTGCGATCGCTTCTTCGAACGCGGGCAGTGTGTTCTCCGGAGCGTGGGCCGAGGCACCTCGATGCGCAATGATTCGAAATCCGGCCCCCATGCGCCGGGGAGCCTACCACATCCGGTGCGGGCCGCTCGACGTCAAGAGGAAAGGAGCCCCAGAGCGCGCGGTGAAACGACGGGTCGGATGCGGTCCACCGAGGGGGGTATCGCTGCCAATCGGGGCGCAATGGTATCGATCGCCGTCTGCCAGGTGGCCTCGTCGAACGAGCGGACGACCGAGGCGAAGGCCTCGGCCTGAAGATCGCGCGTAAAGTAGGTCCGCGAGAGAGCCACCACGCTTCGCAACATGCCCAGGTACGGATCCGCAGCGGTCGTGGTCGACGCCGCCGGACTGTCGATCCAGGCGACGGGGACGGGTTCGATTCCGCCAGGAAAGAGATGCTCACAGCGCATCAGGAGTTCGAGATCGAAGGCGAAGCCGCGCTCCTGAGCGTCGCAAAGCAGGGACGACACGGCCTTGGGTCGAAGCGCCTTGAAGCCACATTGCGTATCGTCGACGTAGGCCAGCCGCGGCACGAGTTGCTTCCAGAGGTAGAGAAAGAGCCGCCCGCGGGCACTGCGGCGGGCTTCCTTGACGACGATCGAAGCAGGGTCGCGCCGGGACCCTGCGGCAATCTGCGTTCCCGGATCACGCAGAGCATCCACCAAAAGACCCGCCTGGCCGAGGTGGGTGGACAGATCCGCGTCGGTGTACAGGATGACCTGCCCAGGGGCGGGACTCGCGGCCGCCTCCCACAAACCCAACTGGACGGCGCCGCCTTTTCGGCTTTCGTCGGTGGAGCGAAGGCCGTTCAACGCCGGGTGCTTTGCCTGCAGCGCCTCGGCAACGAAGAGAACACGGGCCGCCACGTGCGGATGACGCCGCGCGAGGGCCTCGCGGGCGAGACTCCCGCTCGACTGCGGACATCCATCGTCCACGAGGATGAGTTCCCAGGAGACGCCGTCCAGATCACCGCAGAGCCACTGAAGCTGCCCGATCTTGCGATCGAGCAGACCTTCCCCACGCGGGTGATCTCGTGGCTGCCGGAGCCGGTCCTGTTCCGCGTAGAGCGGCACCACCACCGAAAGGTGGGTCGGCCCGGAGCGTTCGGCGAGCAGCCGTTTCGACCGCGCCAGCCGAGCCGCCACCCGGGCCCCCAGGGGCCATCGAGCGGACTCCGCGGCCAGATGTGACTCCAGCGCAGCGATACTCCGCGCGCTCTTCAGGTCGGCGGCCATCCGGCCCGCCGCATGCGTCACGGTTCGCCATGCCCCTTCGTCGCGCAGGGGGAGTCGAGCTGGCATCCCCTCGAGCATCCGCGAAAGTATTTCGGGAACGCCGGGAATGCCGCCGGCGGGTGGGGTCTGTGACGGCCGGCGCGCTTGACCGCGTCCGCTCGAATCCAGCTGGGCTCGTCCTCGTCGGTTCGCCATACGCGTTCGCGAACCAACTTCCGTGCCAGGGTAGACCGCCCGGCATGCGGACGTTTCCCGACCACCGGAGGGCGGTGCGCCGCCCGAGTGCCCAGAGCTTCAGCAGCACTGCCCACCAGACGCGCGGGAGGGTGCCTACGAGGTGGGCGAGCCGCCCCGGGCCTTACGAACCAACGCGGCCGCGAAACCGCGGTCGAAATATTCCCGCCAGGCCGTGATCTTTCCCTCGCGCAACTCCGTGGCGTTGGCGACGGGGCACGAGATCGGGACACCGTCGTACTCGTAGTGGTCGACCCGCTCGACCATGACCAGACCCCCGACCTCGACCAGATTGCGAATCTCGATGCGCGTCTTTCGAATGGGTGCGAACTGCCGTCGGAAGAAGGCAAGGATCTCCTTCCGACCACGAATCGGCTCGCGCTGCATGAAGTGGAGGACGCCATCCTCGGCGTACCCCGCAGCCACGAATTCGTAATCCAGCCGGTCGAAGCCAGCCAGGTTCTCGCGCACCAGATCGCCGTTGGATTTCCGCATCTCCGCCTCCGCGTCCCTACGGCGCCCTAGCCGAGCCGCTTGACGACTCGCCGATAGGCGTTCTGCACACCTTCGGGGAAAGCCGAGAGGAACATCGTATTGAAGTCCCAGTAATCGCGGTGGTATTCGATCTTCCCCTCGTCGTTGAGTCGGACGTAGGTCATCCCGGTATTGTGGATACGCATCTCGGGACGTTTCTTGCTCGGAGCCATGCTCATCGAGAAAGTGAACATGATGTGGGGTCCATTCTGGGCGCTTTCCTCCATCGTGATGCGCAGATCGTGATTCTTGCGCAGGAGGCGCTCATTCATTTCCCGATACTCCTCGAGCCCCTCGATCCGTTGCAGGGGATCCTCGAAGACGAGATCGTCGGTAAAATAGCGACGCATCTCCTCGGTGGTCGGCACGCTCTCGTCCCAGGACGAGAAAAGGGCGTGCACGGCGTGGGCGTCCAGTTGGGGGCGATCTTCCTTTTTGTCGACGGTATCCATCACGCGCTCCTCCTTCGAAGCGGGGCGGGGCATCGAGCCCGCTCCCGACACACAGCGGGAATCAAAAAAGCCTCCACATAACGGCGGCGGTCTCTCGCCGTCCGCGCACGTGGCGGCGGGACGAGGGCGAGAGCGAGGACGATTCGTCGGACCCACTCGATCAGCGTCGAACGGTCGAGATCCCCGCGCAGGTGTCCCTGCCGTTCCAATTCGTCGAGGGGCTCGCCCATCATCACCTCGACACGCTCGTTGAGAGCACTCCGCCCCACGGCGAACGCTCGCGCCTCGGCCCGCGTGCGCGGGCCTTCGGCAAGCCGGGCGATGCCGGCATTTTGCGGGACGTTCTCCGCGATCGCGACCACGACCTCGACGAGTCGATCGGCCGGATCCGTGAGACTCCGGAGCCGCCGCTCGACGCGACGCTCAAAGCGGTCGAACTCGCGGAGGAAGACCGCCTGCAGCAGGTCTTCCATCCGACGAAAGCGCCGGTAGAGCGTGGTGCGCGAAACCTCTGCTTCGGCCGCCACGTGCGACATGGACGTATGCGCGACACCGTACGTCTCGAAGCACCGCTCGGCTGCGTCGATCAGAGAGGCACCCAGTTCGTCCGATTCGGCTCTCCCCACGACGTGGACGCAATAGAGGATGTGTCCACCGGCGGTCAACCGCCTTTCGGGAGGAACTCCTCCAGCGTCTCACCTCTGCGGTCGGATTGGTTCTTGCCTCGCGGGCCGACATTTGAGACGCAAGGGCACTTCCAGGAAATTGTCTACCGGGCGCGCGCGATCTCACGAGCAGCCGTGCTGCACCGGGAGAAGGGACGGAACCGATGGATCTGGGAATCAGCGGAAAGCGCGCCATCGTCAACGGCGCCAGTGCCGGACTGGGACAGGGGTGCGCCCTGGGGTTGGCCCGCGAAGGCGTCCATCTCGTCGTTTCGGCGCGGGGCGAGGAGCGTCTGCACAGGACCGCCGAGGCCATCCGCGCCGAGACCGGCGTTCCCGTCACCCCCGTCCAATGGCCTTTTCTCCACTGTGGCCAAATGGCGGGTTGCCAATGTCGTGGGCTAGAGCGGCGGCGGCTACAACGGCACCAAAATCGTTGGCCTGAAAACCGTGGATCGACGATAAGTGTGGGTGCTTGTTTAAGATGGCTCGTCCCACGGTTCTCCCCAGAGAACGCCCCACAACAGAAACCTCCAAACTGTGGGTGAGTCTGGTGTGCACAAAGGAATTTTTGGACAGCGGAATGACCTGAGTCTTGTCTTGTAAACTTCTAAAATGAGAAGAGAAAATAATGCGGTCGTAATCCACCTCAAACCCCAATCGAGTTTCGTCTTGTTCGCTGCGCAATCTCTTGTGCT